>CAYMTH010000043.1:7508-15339 GCA_964393235.1 uncultured Solibacteraceae bacterium
AGGGCGTCGGCTTCACGCCGGGCACGGCGCATGTGGTGGTCAAAGGAAAGCCGGTGACCAACGAGGGGCAGTGGCGATTCGAGGTCGATCTGCTCGGGAAGACCTACAATCTGGCGGCGAAGATGGGCACGACGATCCAGGCGCTGCGGGCGAAGGACGGGGCGTTGATCACGGTGAAGGCCGCTTCGCCGGCGCCGCCCGATCCGCGCACGATGCCGTCGCTCGACGTCGAAGAAGTGGTTGAAGGGAAGTGACGCGGAAGTCGCTCGCGTTCCGGGCGCTGCAGCATCGCAACTTCCGGCTGTTTCTGGGCGGGCTGGCGGTCAGTCTGATCGGCACGTGGATCCAGAGCGTGGCGCAGAGCTGGCTGCTCTACCGGCTGACGCACTCCGAGTTCTTGCAGGGCATTTCGAACTTCTGTTCGCACATGCCGGTGCTGCTGCTGAGCCCGGTGGCGGGGTTGGCCGCGGACCGGTTTCCGCGACATAAGATCGTACTGCTGACGCAGACGCTGTTTCTGCTGCACGCGTGTCTGCTCGCGTATCTGACGCTGACGGATCAGGTCACGGTGACGCAGGTGCTGGTGCTGGCGTCGCTGCTCGGGTGCGCGAACGCGTTCGATATTCCGGCGCGGCAGTCGCTGATGATTTTGCTGACGTCGAAGGAAGACCTGCTGGGGGCGATCTCGCTCAACTCGGTGGCGTTCAATCTGGCGCGGACGCTGGGACCGTCGGTGGGCGGCGTGCTGGTGGCGGCGGTGGGCGAGGGCGTGTGCTTCGCGATCAACGCGGTGAGCTTCTTCGCGGTGCTCTGGTCGCTGCTGGCGCTGCGGATGCCTGCGGTGGCGGCGCGCGAATCGGAGGAGCAGACTGGGCTCGCCGACGGCGTGCGCTACGCGTGGCGCAACCCGTCGATCCGCTATCCGCTGCTGCTGTGCGGCGTGGTGACGCTGACGAACGCGCCGCCGCTGGTGCTGGGCCCGTTCATCGCCGACGGCCTGTTTCACCGCGGCGCGACGGGGCTGGGCATTCTGATGGCGAGTTTCGGTTGCGGCGCCACGGTGGGCGTGGCGCGGCTGGCGAGCCGGAAGTCGGACGAAGGGCTGCGCGAGGTGGCCGGCTACGGCGCGCTGCTCTACGGCGCCGCGCTGATGGGCTACGCGGTGGCGCCGGTGTTCTGGCTGGTGGTGGCGGCTTCGTTCGTCGCGGGCTTCGCCTTCTTCCGGCAGAACGCATCGAACAACGCGCTGATCCAATCGGTGATCGAGGAGCGCTACCGCGGGCGCGTGATGTCGTTCTATACGATGATGGCCGTCGGCATGCTGCCGGTGGGCAGTTTCGTGGCCGGCTGGGCGGCGGAGCGGTGGGGGCCGCGGCCGGTGCTAGCGGCGTCGGCATTGATCGCGCTCGCGGCGGCGGGCGTATTCCTGCGCTACACACAACCTATGGAGGGCGGCGAATGTCCCGCTTGATTTCGCTTTGGCTGCTGCTCGTCGCCGCGCTGTACGGGCAGGCGTCGAACAAGGCGCTGTTCGACCAGATCGACCCGACGATGGCGGAGCTGGCGACGCTGACCGGGTTGAAGCCCAAGCGCGCCGTGGACCGCGACTTCATCACGAAGGAAAACCTCAAGAAGTTCCTGGAAACGCGCATTTCGGAGACCGTGAAGCCGGAGGAGATCCGCGTCGAGGAGCTGACGCTGAAGCTGTTCGGGTTCGTTCCCGAGAACTACGACCTGAAGTCGTCGACCGTCGATCTGCTGACCGAGCAGGCGGCCGCCTTCTACGACTACCGCAAGAAGAAGATGTTCCTGCTCGAAAGCGCGCCGGAGATTTCGCAGCGCTTCGTGCTCGTCCACGAACTCGCGCATGCGCTGGCCGACCAGCATTTTTCGCTCGAAAAGTTCATCCGCCGCGGCAGCAACGACGACTCGGCGACGGCGCGCATGGCGGTGATGGAGGGGCAGGCGCAGTGGCTGATGTACGAGCTGATGGCGAAGAAGGCGGGCCAGTCGCTGCGCACGGACCCATCGATGGTCCGCATGTTCTCGAACGCCTCGGCGGCGGGATTGAGCCAGTATCCGGAGCTGTCGAACGCGCCGCTTTATATCCGCGAGAGCCTGCTGTTTCCGTACACACGGGGGCTCGCGTTCCAGCAGGCGGTAGTGGAAAAGCTCGGCGACCGCGGCTTCGCCGAGGTGTTCCAACGGCCGCCGATGAGTTCGCGCGAGGTGCTCCACCCGGAGGTCTATTTCAACCGCGCCAAGACGCCGAAGATCGGCGCGCCGCGCGTGAAGGGCGGGTTCGACGAAGTGATCGCGGGCGAATTCGGCGAGTTCGACCTGCATATTCTGGTCCGCCAGTCGACCGACGAGGAGACGGCCGACAAGCTGGCGCCGCGGTGGCGCGCCGGCCATTACCGCGTCTACGAGCGGAAGTCCGACAAGCACGCCGTGCTCGCCTTCGCGCTCGAGTTCGACGAGGAGGCGGCCGCGCGCGAGTTCCGCGACCTGTACGAACAGAAGATATTGCCGGGCAAGCGGAAACGCTCCGGCGGTAACGTCGTCGAACAGAAGGACCGGCGAGTGCTGGTGACGGAGGGACTAAAATAACGTTTATGCGTGCACTTTTGATGGCCGCCCTGGCGGCGTTGACGATCGTTGCGGCGGAGATCCCGCGGCCGGCGCCGGAGTTCCTCGTTCGCACCACGAACAACAAGGACTTCAAGCTGAGCGACTACAAGGGCAAAGTGGTCGTGGTCGAGTTCCTGCTGACGACCTGCCCGCACTGCCAGCGCGCCTCGCAGGCGATGAACCGCGTCTACCGCGAGCTGGGGCCGAAGGGCATGCAGCCGGTCGGCGTCGCGGTGAACGACATGGCCAATATGCTGGTCGACGACTACGTGCGGCAGTTCAATCTCGAGTTCCCCGTGGGCTGGCAGCTGCGTGAGCCGGTGATCGAGTTTTTGCAGCACCCGGTGATGCTCATGATGTCGTTCCCGAACCTGGTGGTCATCGACAAGAAGGGGCAGATCCGGCACCAGTTCCCGGGCGGCGACAAGTTCTACGAGAACGAAGAGAAGAACCTGCGGGAGATCGTGACGGCGCTGCTGGCTGAGCCCGGCGCGGCCGCCGCGCCGCGCAAAAAGGCCGCCGCGAAGAAGTAACGTTGCTGCCGCGCGGGACGCCTCAGTCCCCATGGAACGCAAAACCGCCGCGGAGTTTCCGCAAGAGCTGCTGAACCTTTTCGACAAGTATGTGCACGGCGACATCGACCGCCGCGCGTTTCTCGACGGCGCCCAGAAGTTCGCCACCGGCGGCGTCACGGCGGCGATGCTCTTCGAGGCGCTGCGCCCGAACTACGCCTGGGCGCAGCAGGTGGCGAAAGACGACGCCCGCATCAAGGCCGAGTACTCGACCGTCCCGTCGCCCGCCGGCAACGGCAGCATCAAGGGCTACCTGGTCCGCCCGGCCAAGGGCGGCAAGGCGCCCGGCGTGCTGGTGGTCCACGAAAACCGCGGGCTGAATCCGTATATCGAGGACGTCGCGCGGCGCCTGGGTACGGCCGGCTTCATAGCCTTCGCCCCGGACGGGCTGACCAGCGTGGGCGGCTATCCCGGCAACGACGAGGAGGGCGGCGCGCTGTTCCGCAAGGTGGACCGGGAGAAGATGGCCGAGGACTTCATCGCCGCCGCGCGGTGGCTGAAAGCGCGGCCGGATTGCACGGGCAAGATCGGCGCGGTCGGGTTCTGCTTTGGCGGGGGCGTTTCGAACATGCTCGCGGTGCGGCTGGGCGCGGACCTGTCGGCCGCCGTCCCCTTCTACGGCGCGCAGGCGACCGCGGCCGACGCGGCCAAGATCAAGTGCCCGCTGCTGCTGCAGTACGCCGAGCTCGACCAGCGCATCAACGCCGGCTGGCCCGCCTACGAGGAAGCGCTGAAAGCCAACAACGTTACTTACACGGCCTACATCTACCCGAAGACCAACCACGGCTTCCACAACGACACCACGCCGCGCTACGACGAAGCCGCGGCGAAGCTCGCCTGGTCCCGCACGGTCGAGTTCTTCAATAAGTACCTGAAGGGCTAAACCTTCTCCGGCACCACGTACGACGCGCGATAGGGGCGGGTGAGCAGCGCATCCGCCTCTTTATCGTTGACGAACCGCACGGTGTCCGGATTGAACTTGAGTTCGCGGCCCAGCCGGTGGGAGATGTTCCCCAGGTGGCACAGCGCCGTCGACAGGTAAGTCTCCTCGATCTCGGCGTGCAGCAGCTTCGGATCGCGCGCCCGGACGGCGTCGGCGAAGTTGGCGAAGTGATCGATATTCGCCGGCGACTCCACCGGCGGTTCGAGTTGCTTGTTCCGCCCCAGCTTGATCAGAAACTCCCCGTTCTGCTTCATGTGCAGATGGCCCTTGGTGCCGAAGAAGTCCCACGACATCGGCTCCTGCGTATAAAGCCCGCGCAACTGCCCCACGATCGACGAGCCGTCGGCGAACATCCACGTCACGTTCTGCGTGTTCGGCGTCTCGGCCTGATCCTTGTATCCGAACCGCCCGCCGGTCGAGCGCACCGCGGTGGGCAACTTCTTCCGCATCGCCCAGCGGACGATGTCGATCATGTGAATTCCGTTGTTGCCGAGCTCTCCGTTACCGAAATCCCAGAGCCAGTGCCAGTTATAGTGCACTAAGTTCTCGTGGTACGGCTGCATCGGCGCCGGCCCCACCCACTTATCCCAGTTCAGGTTGGCGGGCGGCTGTTTCACCGGCTTGAACCCGATCGAATCGCGGCTCCCCGGGAAGACGAAGTTCCCCTGATAGATATCCCCGATCACGCCCGCGTGCATCAACTCGACGGCCTTCCGCCACCGTCCCCACCAGCGCCGCTGCGTGCCGCCGGCGGCCACGCGCTTATACTTCCGCGCCGCCTCCACCAGCTTCTGCCCTTCAAAAACGTTATGCGACACCGGCTTTTCGACATACACGTCCTTGCCCGCCTGCATCGCCCAGATGCCGGACAGCGCGTGCCAGTGATTCGTGGTCGCGATGGTCACGGCGTCGATCGACTTATCCTCGAAGACGCGCCGCATGTCCGACTCGATGATCGGCCGTTTGCCGGTCCGCTGGAAGATCGTCTGGCTCGCCGCCTCGGCCCGCGCGCCGTCCACTTCCACCAGCGCGCCGATCTCGACGTTCGGCACCGGCAGAATCTCCTTGATGTGCGCCGACCCGCGCGAGCCCACGCCCACGATGGCCAGGCGAAGGCGGTCACTCGGCTGCGCGGCGAAGGAGGCCTGCGCGGCGCTGGCGGCGGTCACGAGAAAGGTACGGCGGCTCGCGTTGTTCATAGATAGAAGGTATTCTACTCGACCCGCACCCAACCGGCGCGCGCGGCGTACTTCATCGCCTCCGACACCCACAGCACCGAGCTTGCCACCGCCGCCGCCACCGCCCAATCCCCCGCCCCGAGCGGCACCGTCGAAAACGCCGCCCGCAGCGCCGGCACGCTCAGCACCAGCCAGTGCAGCGCTACCGACAACGCCGCCGCGCCCCACAGCCACCGGTTCGCGAACAGCCCGCGAAACGCGCTCTCGTGGTCGGACCGGCAGTTGAACGCGTTGAAAATCTGGAACAGCATCAGCGTGGTAAACGCCATCGTCCGGCCGTAGGTGAGCGTCCCCGTCCCCTCGATCCAGCCGCCCGGCAGCGCCGCGTCGAAGGTCAACAGCGTCCCGGCCGCCATCACCAGCCCGATGATCCCCACGCCGATCACCATCGGCCGGTGGATCACGCCCTCGTCGCGCGGACGCGGCGGACGCTCCATGAGGTCCGTGGCCGCGGGGTCCACGCCGAGCGCCAGCGCCGGCGCCCCGTCGGTCACAAGGTTGATCCACAGAATCTGCGTCGCCAGCAGCGGCAGCACGAACTCCGTCCCGTCGCCCAACCCCAGCGGCCGGGCCAGCACCACGCCGAAGAAGATAGTAAATACCTCGCCGATATTCGAGCTGAGTAAGTAGCGCAGGAACTTCCGGATGTTATCGAATACCGCCCGCCCCTCCTCCACCGCCGCCACGATGGTCGCGAAGTTATCGTCGGTCAGAATGAGGTCCGCCGCCTCCTTCGCCACGGCCGTCCCGGTGATCCCCATCGCCACGCCGATATCGGCCGCCTTCAGCGCCGGCGCGTCGTTCACGCCGTCGCCCGTCATCGCCACCACCGCCCCGCCCTCCCGCAGCGCCTGCACGATGCGCAGCTTATGCTCCGGATTCACCCGCGCGAACACCGACGTCCGCGCCACCACCTCGCCCGTCACCGCGTCCAGCGCCGTACCGGTCACCGCCCCCGCCGCCGCGTCAATGCCGATCCCCCGCGCGATCGCCAGCGCCGTCTCCGGGTGGTCCCCCGTGATCATCACCGGCCGGATCCCCGCTCCGATCGCCTTCGCCACCGACGGCGCCGCCTCCACCCGTGGCGGGTCGCTCATCCCCACCAGCCCGACAAACGCCAGGTCCGCCTCCTCGGCCCCCTCGCCCCGCGCCATCGCCAGCGTCCGCATCGCCCCCGCCGCCAGCCGGTCCGCCTGCGCCAGCAGTTCCGCCCGCCGCGCCTCCGTCAACGGCCGCCGCTCCCCGTCCACCCACTCCGCCGCGCACAGCCCGACGATCACCCCTGGCGCGCCCTTGGCAAACAGCACCGTCCGCCCCTCGGCGTGATGCACCGTGCTCATCCGCTTCCGCCCGGACGAAAACGGATGCTCCCCCACGCGCGGATACAAACGCCGCAACGTCGCCGGGTCCAATCCGCGCTCCCGCGCCGCCGCCAGCAGCGCCGTCTCCGTCGGATCCCCCGATGCCCCGTCCACCGGTGCGTTATTCGCCAGCACCGCCGCCAGCAGCACCTCTTCCGATCCCTCCGGCAACACCGCCCGCACCGTCATCTGGTTCCGTGTCAACGTACCCGTCTTGTCGGTCGCGATCACCGTCGCCGCGCCCAGCGTCTCCACCGCCGGCAGCCGCCGCACGATCGCCCCCCGCCGCGCCATCCGCGTCACTCCCATCGCCAGCACCACCGTCACCACCGCCGCCAGCCCCTCCGGCGCCGCCGCCACCGCCAGCACCACGCCGAACAGCAGAATCCGCACCACCTGCCGCGTATCGCCCACGCCATGCACCACCAGCAGCGTCGCGCACACCACCGCCGCGATCGCCACCACCGCCAGCCCCAACTGCTTTCCCAGCCGCTCCATCTCCCGCTGCAGAGGCGTCTCCTGTTCCTCGGTGTCGCGCAACAATCCCGCGATCCGCCCCAGCTCCGTGCCCATCCCCGTCGCCGTCACCACCGCCAGCCCGTGCCCGCTCGCCACGTTCGTCCCCGCGAACACCATATCGTGCCGGTCCCCCAATGCCGCGCCTGCCCGCGCCTCGCCCACCGCCTTCGCCACCGGCAGACTCTCCCCGGTCAACGCCGCCTCCAGCGTGTGCAGCGCCACGGCCTCCACCACGCGCGCATCGGCCGCCACCGCGTCGCCCTCTTCCACCACCAGCAGGTCCCCCGGCGCCACCTCCCGCGCCGGCACGCGCCGCCGCCGCCCCTCCCGCACCACCGTCGCCTCCGGCACCGTCATCGCCCGCAGCGCCGCCAGCGCCTGCTCCGCCTTGCCCTCCTGAATCAACCCCAGCGTCGCGTTCAACACGACGATCAAGAGAATCACGATCGCCTCGTGCGGCCACGCCGACTCCCGCTCCACCGCCCACACCACGGTCGACACCCCCGCCGCCGCCAGCAACAACAGCACCAGCGCATCGGAAAACTGCGCCACAATTCGCCGCCACCA
>CAYMTH010000044.1:0-1804 GCA_964393235.1 uncultured Solibacteraceae bacterium
GACAAGCATGCAGTTCGCTCCCCGCACCGAGATAAGGCCGGACAACCATCCGGCGGATCGACTGGCGGACGTACTCAGTGAGGAGCACGGGGTTGCGGGTGACGGGTGCGGATTCGCCGAGCGCCTCGAGGATCGAGACGGCGTCCCGGATCGAGACCCTCTCCCGCAGCAGGTTTTGCAAAACTCTCTGCACGGTAGACAGAGGGAGCAATTTGGGCACCAAATCCTCGACCACTTTGGGGTTTTCCTCGGCGACCCGGTCCAGCAGCCGTTTGGCGTCCTGGCGGGAATAGAGTTCGTGCGCGAATTCGCGAATGGTTTCAGCAAGATGGGTCCCTAACACGCTCACACCGTCGACAACCGTATAGCCGGCCGCGCGGGCCTGTTCGGCCTGGTGGCTGGGAATCCAGTAGGCCGCGATGCCGAAGGCCGGTTCCCGAGTTGGAACGCCTTCCAATTTGGGACAGTCCCGCGATGCCGGAATGGCCATGTCCATACCGGAGGGGACTTCGAAGCGGCCGATCTCGACGCCCTTCAGGCTGATGGTGTACTCGCGCGGCTTCAGGCTGAGGTTGTCGGTGACGCGGATGGCCGGCACGAGGTAGCCGAGGTCGGCGGCAAGTTGTCGCCGGATACCGGCAATCCGGCGCAGGAGCGGCGAATTTACGCCACCTTCGACGAACCGGACTAATCCGAGTCCGACCTCGACGGCGAGCGGTTCGACGCGCAGGAGGTTCTCCAGATTCTCTTTTTGCGGGGCGGGCGTTTCGACTTCCGGACCGGCGGCGGGGACGGCGTTTCTCTTCTTGAGGCGCCAGCCGATGGCGCCGGTGCCGGCGCCCAGGGCGAGAAACGGGATGGTCGGCAGTCCGGGGAAGAGGGCCATGGCGCCGAGGACGCCGCCGGCGAGCAGCAGCGGTTCGGCGGCGGAGAAGATCTGGCGTTCAAAGTCGTTGCCGACCCGGTTCTCGGAACCGGCGCGGGTGATGATGAGGGCGCCGCAGACCGAGATCATGAGGGCTGGGATGACGGTGACGAGACCGTCGCCGATGGTGAGGATCGTGTAGGTTTCCAGGGCGCGGCGGAGTTCCATGCCGTGCTGGAGAACTCCGATCAGGAAGCCGGCAAGGATGTTGATGACGGTGATGATGATGCTGGCGATGGCGTCGCGCTGGGTGAAGCGGGAGGCGCCGTCCATGGCGCCGTAGAACTCGGCTTCGGCGGCGAGCTGCTTGCGGCGGTGACGGGCTTCGGCCTCGTCGATGAGGCCGGCGTTGAGATCCGAGTCAATCGACATCTGCTTGCCGGGGAGGGCGTCGAGGGTGAACCGGGCGGTGACTTCGGAGATGCGGACGGCGCCGTGGTTGATGACGACGTACTGGATAGCGATGAGGACGAGGAAGATGACGAGGCCGATGATGTAGTTGCCGCCGACGACGAAGTTGCCGAAGGCCTCGATGACGTCCCCGGCGGCGGCGGTGCCGGTGCTGCCGTTCAGGAGGATGAGACGGGAGGAGGAGATGTTGAGGGCCAGGCGGAAGAGGGTCATCAGCAGGAGGGCGGTCGGGAAGACACTGAACTCGACGGGCTTGGCGATGTAGATGGATACGAGCAGGAGGATGACGGAGAGGGTGATGTTGGCGCTGATGAGGAGGTCGAGGAGGATCGCCGGGACGGGCGTGATCATGAAGAGCACGATGGCGAGGACGCCGAGAGGGACGGAGAGGTCGCGCCAGGGGATGGAGGCGGCGAGGCCGGCGCCGCTGGCGGGTTTGGCGCTGGCGTGCTTGCGGGGTTGGCGGGC
>CAYMTH010000044.1:1814-15291 GCA_964393235.1 uncultured Solibacteraceae bacterium
GGGCGCCGGGGGGGGGGGGGGGGGAACCGGGGGGCGCGCGGGGGTTGGGGGGGGGGGGGCTTGGGGGGGGGGGGGGCGGGGGTGGGGGGCGCGGCGGGGTTGGACAGCAGGTCGTTGGTGACGGCGGAGACGGTGGAGGCGGGGGCAGACATGGAATCGTTGAGCTCCAGGATCAGGCGGCGGACTGGCCGGGAAGGCGGCCGCCGAGAATGCGATAGAGGTAGGCGAGGATCTCGGCGACGGCCTTATACAGGTGCGGCGGGATCTCCTGGCCGACATCAGCGGCGGCGTAGAGGGCGCGAGCGAGGGGAGGGTTTTCGATGATCGGGACTTCGTTGGCAATGGCGAGTTCGCGGATGCGGCGGGCGAGGTGGTTCTTGCCCTTGGCGACGACGCGGGGGGCGGCCGAGCCGTTGAGCTCGTAGCGGATGGCGACCGAGTAGTGGGTCGGGTTGACGATGACGGCGGAGGCTTTGGGGACATCGGCCATCATGCGGCGACGGGACATGTCGCGCTGCATGCGGCGGACCTTGGCCTTGATCTGCGGGTTGCCTTCCACCTCTTTGTGCTCGTCGCGGATCTCCTGTTTGCTCATCCGCAGTTTTTTCATGTACTGCTGGTGCTGTCGAAACCAGTCGAACGCGCCGATAAGGAGGAAGAGGTAGATGGACCACTCGATGACCTCGCGGAGCGCGTCGCCGACTACCGTTATGCCGGCGCCCCATGGGAGGAGAGGAAGGGCGGAGAAGCGGGCGGCGTTCGACCACAGCAGCCAGCCGGCGATGCCGAGGAATACGGGGAGAAGGAGGGTGGAACGGAGGAACTGAGAGAGATTCTGGGTGGCGAGGCCTTGCAGGCGCGGGATGGGATTCAGGCGTTTGAAGTCGGGCGCCAGTTTCTTGCCGGCGATGCCGAGCCGGGATGCCGCCAACTGCGCGGCGACGGCGATCAACGGGAGGGCGAGGCCGCAGAGCAGGATGATGCCGAAGGTCGGGGCGAGGCGCCGCTGGAAGATGGCGACGATCGTTTCGCGTTGCAGGTCGGCGCCGGTGAAGGCGAGGCGGAGCATGCTCTTGGTATGGGCGGCGGCATCGTTGAGAAAGCCGGTGAAGCCGGAGAGGAGGATAGCAGCGAAGACCGCGAACTGCGCGCCGGAGACCATTTCGCGCGTCGAGACGAAGTTCCCCTCTTTGCGGGCCTTTTCGATCCGTCTAGGGGTAGCTTGTTCGGTGCGATTGCTGCTGTCGCTCAAGGGGAACCTTCTATTTCGCGGGGGAGAGAGTAAGCAGGGCCTGAATGGCCTCAAAAGAATCGCCGGTGGCCCGATAGAGAGCCGATGGCAGTAGCGGCATGCCGGCGGCGATGAAGATCATGGCCGCAAGCATCTTGATGGGGAAACTCAGCGTTAGGAGTTGGAGTTGCGGCTGGAGGCGGCTGAGGAGGGCGAGGGCGACGTCGATGACGAGCAGACTGGCGGCGACGGGGAGCGAGACACGAATGGCCTCGATGAAGATGCGTGGAAAAAGGGTGAGGACAACGCCGGCATTGTGGGGAGTGAGCGCCCATTCGCCGGGTGGCAACTGCTGCGAGCCGGTGAGGAGGATTCGAAAGAGTACGGTGTCGTAGCCGGCGGCGAGAAAGAGCAGAGAAGTACCGAGACTCATCATGACCTGGAGGATGGCGGAGTCGGCCTGGCTGGACGGATCGATTGTCGAAGCGTAGGAGAATCCGGCCTGGAGGCCTACGATCTGCATGCCGAGTTGAATGCCTTCGGAGATCAGTGCCACGCAGAGGCCGAGCGCGACGCCGAGGGCGGCCTCGGAGGCGGCTAACCGGACGAGGTCGCCGATGAGGTAGGGCGAATGGGAGGCGGAGGGCAACCAGGGCATCATGAGAATGGAGAAGAGCACGGCCAGGGTCAGGCGGTGAAAGCTGAAGCCGGACCGGATGCCCGGGATGGGCAGAAACGTCAAGAGCCCCGTCATGCGGCACAGGGCGAAGCCGAACTGATGGAGCAACGCGACCGGAACGGCCAGTTGCGCGGAAGGCCAGGCGCCCGTGACGGAGATGGGGTCATTGAGCATATCGGCCGAAGTCGCTGAAGATTCCGATGGTGTATTCCATGAGGCGGGTGAGGATCCACGGCAGGAACAGGAAGATGGCGCCCAGGAAGGCGGCGAGGCGGGGAACCGACCCGAAGGCGGAGTCCTGGATGGAGGTAACAATCTGGATAAGACTCACTATTGCTCCGGCCACAAAGCCGATAAGGAGTAAAGGGAGGGCAAGCCAGAAGGTCTGCATGAGGGCGTGGCGGACGAGTTCGGTGACGGTTTGCGGATTCATGGGATTAGTAGAACGACTTGACCAGCGAGCCGACGACGAGGTTCCAGCCATCGACGAGCACGAACAGCAGGATTTTGAAAGGCGATGAGATCATGGCGGGCGGAAGCTGGACGATGCCGACGCTGAGCGTGATGGAAGCGACAAGGAGGTCGATGATCAAAAACGGGAAAAAGAGCATGGCGCCGATCTGGAACCCGCTTTTCAGTTCGCTGAGGACGTAGGCGGGCATGAGGATGCGGAACTCGAGGTCGGCCGGTTTGGCCGGCGCGGGGGAGTGGGAGACTTCGAGGAGCATGCGAACGTCCTTCTCGCGGACGTAGCGGATCAGGAAGGCGCGCACCGGTTCCGAGCCGCGCTTCCAGGCCTCTTCGCCGGAAATCTCCTGCTTCTCATAGGGCACCCAGCCGTCGGCGTAGGCCTTCTGCAGCGTGGGCTGCATGATGATCGAAGTGAGGAAGATGGCGAGTCCGATGAGGACCGGGTTGGAGGGCGTGGACTGCGTTCCAATGGCCTGGCGGAGGAAATGGAGGACGAGGGTGATGCGCAGGAATGGCGTCACCGACATGAGGATGGCCGGAAGGACGGTCAATGCCGTCAGCGTCAGGACAAGCTGCATCGGGATGCCGAGCGTGTTTGGCACCACCGCTTTGGCCGGCTCGGCGGTGAGAACGACGGCGGAGAGCAACGCGATCGTTAGCGTCCGCATGCGGCGCCCGCTTTCATCGGTTCGGCGGGCGGAGGCAGCGGGCGGCTGGCCAGCAGAGTGCAGGGTTGGTTGCCGGTGGCGATGAGGAGTTGCTGGCCGTCCCACTCGGCGACGAGCAGGTGGCAGCCGTTGGCGACCGGAACGCGTTGGAGAACGTGAAATCCGGGGCCGGGAATGCGGGATGGCCGGAGGCGGCGGAGGGCGAAGAGGACCAGCCACAGGAGTCCGAGCGTGCCGGCGATCGCGAAGACGGGAGACGCGTATTCCATGGAGCTACTCCTCGTTGTTGAAGTCAGTGATGCGGACGCCCATCGAGGACTCGATGATGACGATTTCGCCGAAGGCGAGGAGGGCTCCGCCGACGCTGACGTCGAGGTTTTCGCCGGCGGAGCGATTCATCTTGATGACGCTGTTTTTGTCGAGCGCCATGATTTCGCGAACGGACATCACTTTGCGATCGAGTTCGACGAGGACGTCGAGCGGGATGTCGCTGAAGTGGCCGATTTCTTCGATCGCCTTCATGGGAGTAGGGGGTTACCGTTTGAGGTTGATGGTTTCCTGGCTGATCTCGTCGACCGTGGTGACGACGCGGGAGTTGGCCTGGTAGCCGCGCTGGAGAATGATGAGATTGGTGAACTCGCGGGCGATGTCGACGGTCGAGTTTTCGATCGCGCCGCCGATGATGGTGCCGCGGCCGCCGGTACCGGGGAGTCCGATGGCGGGGAGGGCGGAGCGGGCGCTCAACTGGTAGGAGTTGTTGCCGACCGAGAGGAGCGATTCGGGGTTGCGAACCGACGCCATTGCGAGCTGGCCGACGGTGACCTGCTGGCCGTTGGAGTACTGGGCGAGCACGCGGCCGGAGTCGCCGAGGCCGACGCGGATCAACTGGGCGGCGGGGTTGCCGTCCTGCCCGATGGCGGAGATGGCGGAGGACTGGGCGAACTGGGTGAGGCGGGGGTTGGCACCGTTATAGAGGTTCCACTGGATGTTCATGTCGGCGGCGCCGCTGTTGAGGCCGGTGACGGCGATGGTCGGGAAGGGACCGGTAACGGGGGGATTGACGAGGCGGCCGGCGGTATCGAAACCGATGGTTCCGGTCACGGGGGTCACCGGGGAAGAGACATCCGCATCGGGAATGCTTACGGAATAATCCCATTCGCCAGGATTCGCGCTTTTCGTGAAATTGACCGAAATGATATGTGAGATGCCGAGGCTGTCATATACCTCAATCGACGAAGCGAACGCGTCCGGCGGGGGCCCGGCGCTGGCGGCGGCATTGAGGTTCATGTCGAAGGAGATGTTCTGGGTCGCGGCAGCCGGGCGGAGGGTGCCGACGGGAATGATGATGTCGCCGATGGGCCCGTTGGTATCGACGACGCCATTGCCGCCGACCCAGCCCTGGACACGCTCGCCGGTCGCGGTGAGGAGGGCGCCGTTCTTCTCGACCTGCAGGTTGCCGCCGCGACCGTATATGGTCGCCCCGGCGGAGTTGCGAAGGACGAGGAAGCCGTCGCCCTGGATGGCGGCGTCGAGCGGTCCGTTGGAGGTCTGGATGGCGCCTTGAGAAAACTGGCGGAGCGTCAGCGGACGGGCGACGCCGAAGCCGACCTGGGTTTCGCCGAGACCGGCACCGAGCGACTGCGTGACCAGATCGTAGAAAGAGACGACGCTGGCCTTGAAGCCGGGCGTGTTGAGGTTAGCGAGATTGTTGCCAACGACGTCGATGGCCGTCGAGTGAGCTCCGAGGGCGGAAAGGGCGGTGGAAAAGGAAGTAAACATGAGTTCTCCGATGGGGTATTAGGATTTGGTGGTTTTGGAAGCGGTTTCGAGTGAGGCACGAATGGCCTGCAGGTCCTGGCGCATGCCGAGCATCTGTTCCATCTCGGTGAACTGCGAGAGCTGGGACAGGAACTCGGCGCCGTCGGCCGGATTGAGAGGGTTCTGGTGCTTGATCTGAGCGACCAGGAGTTGGAGGAAGTTCTCTTTGGTAGCGGAGCTGTTGCCGGTGGTAGGGATACCCGAGTAGGGATCGTTTGAGGAAGTGGCGCGAGTGGCTTCAATGGACATGGGTGACCTCGTCTAGTAACGGACTGTGGGAGTTTCGGATGGAACCGGATGGAAATCGAAAGACTGGCCGCGGGAGTTCCGCAGCTGCCGGCGGAGGAAGTTCGCCTGCTGCTGTTGATGGCGCTCCTGATTTTGTTGCTGGCGTTCGTCGTGATTCTGGAACGACTGGCGGGTGTCGGCGAGATCGGAATGCTCGATGAGCGGCGCCCGTTCGCGGACTCCTTCGGTGACGGCGGTGATGTCGGCGTCGATGGCCGGAGTGTCCTGCGAGCGTTCGACGTAGCCCTGATCGGCGAGGGAGTGCAGGAGCGATTCCATGCGATGTCCCTCGATGGGGGCGGCGGCCGAGTCCCACGAACGGAGTTGGACGTTGACCTGGTCGCCGCGCTGGGTGACGGTGAGACGGAGGGCCGGGGTGTCGGCGGGGCGGGTGTCGTTGGGGAGATCGACGCGGACGGTGGCGACCTGGGCCGGGCGCAACGGCCGGGCAGGCTCGACCGGGTGCGGGGCGGCGACCTCGGCAACCGGTTCAGAACTGGAATGGGCGGGAGCCGAGGGATGGAGATCGAAGCGGGGCCGGTCTGGCGCGGCGACGGGCGATTCCGGCGCATGGGTCGCCGGGGTATGGCGGGGCGCCGGCTCCCGGTCCTCGGAGTGGGACTGGCGGGGATCGGGCGCATCGCCGGCATCGCGGGACACGGGTTCGGTAGGGATGGCTGGGGCGGGCTCGTCGTTGGGGGCCGCGGCCGGGGTGGCTTCTTCGCGGGGCGGTTCGGCGACCGGTGGCAGATTCGCGGCGAGAGGCTTGGGATTCGTGGCCGGCTGACGCGGGCTTGGTTCCTGCGCCAGCCGGACCGGTTCAGCGACGGTGGGCTGGGAGGACGCCGGCTCGGACACGACGAGTTCGGCGTTCCAGATGATTTCGCCGCGGTCCGGCACCGGTTCCGCCGGGGAGGGCGGAGGCGGGAGGGGATCGGCGGAGCGGAAGGTGTTTCCGCGGCGGGAGGAATCGGTGGAGTCCTTGCGCGTGGCGTCGGGGGACTCGAAAAGGACTGGGGCGGGGGGCGCGGTATCGACGGGAACCGGGACCGGGGCGGGCACGGCGGGATTGACCGGAGCGGCGTCGGGCTGCGGCGCGGGTGTGGAAACCGGCGGCGCGAGGAGAGCAGGCATCGGGGCCGGGGCGGTGGGGTCGTCGACCGGTTCGGCGGCTTCGGCAGGCTCCGGGGATTCGGCGGGCGGGAGCATGGGGGCGGAGGGATAAAGAGTAAGGAAGGCCACGGGGGCGGGCGAGGGCGCGGGCTCAGCGACGGGTTCGTGATCGTCGTCGGGGAGTTCCGGGGCTTCGCCGGTTTGTCCGAGCCAGGCGGTGAGCCAGTCGATGCTGAGCAGGCCGGCGGCGTCGGGCGAAGGGGTGGCGGCGGGAGTGGATTCGGCGGGGACCATCAGGCCGGGAACAGGAGCGGGAGCGATGGGAAGGGTCGACACGCCATGGGTATTGCATCTGGCGGGCCAAAGGGAAAACGTGGGAAATACTGGGAAATAGCGGGGGAGGCGTTCCGGAAAGCGACGGAAATGTGCCGTTTCGGGAGAGTATGACGGGAATTTGCCGTTTTGGAACGGGGATTTGGCGGGAAATGGCGGGGATGAGGCGATTTAGGCGATGGCATGCGGCGTGCAAGGGTGAGGTCGGTATTTTATGGACGCACTTGGCATCGCGGCGGCAAGCGGACTCCGGTCCCGGATGGAAAGTCTGGAGATTCTCGCCAATAACATTGCGAACGCCGGGACGGCCGGGTACAAGGCCGACCGGGAACGGTACACGACCTATTGGGCGGCCGAGGCGACTTCGGCACTCGACGGGGGAAAGGGCGGGGCGGGGGTCTCGCCGGTCGTCGAGAAGAACTGGATCGACTTCACACAGGGTCCGCTGACGCAGACCCGCGTACCGACGCACGTGAGCCTGAACGGGCCGGGTTTCTTCACGTTCCGGCGCGGCGAGGAGACGGTGTACTCGCGCAACGGGGAGTGGCAGATCAACGCGGCCGGGCGGCTGGTAAACGGCGAAGGGCTTGAGGCGACCGGGGCGAACGGGCAACCGGTGCAGGTGGACCCGGCGTTGGCGCTCGAGATCCGGGGCGACGGGAGCATCTGGCAGGGCGGAGCGCCGACGGGGCAGTTGCGGATTACGGAGTTTTCCGATCCGCAGATGCTGCAGAAGGCGGGGCGGACGCTCTATAGATGGACCGGGCCGGAGGACGGGGCGCGGGCGGCGACGGGGACGCGGGTGGTGCAGGGTGCGCTCGAGGCGTCGAATCTGGGCGCGGCCGAGGGCGCGGTGCGGATGGTGAACGTGCTGCGGCAGTTCGAGGCGCTGCAGAAGGCGCTGCAACTCGGCAGCGAGATGAGTCGGCGGCTGGTGGACGAGGTGAGCAAAGTATGAGACCCGAAGGAGTTTGGCAATGATTCGAGCACTCTTCAGCGCCGGCAGCGGCATGAGCGCGCAGCAGACGAACGTCGACAACATCGCGCACAACCTGGCGAACGCGAACACGGTGGGGTTCAAGATGCGGCGGGCGCAGTTTCAGGACCTGCTGTATCAGAACCTGGTGCAGCCGGGCGCGGCGGCGGGGACACAGACCGTGGTGCCGAGCGGGCTGCAGATCGGGCTGGGGGCGCGCACGTCGTCGAACGAGATTATCTTCACGCAGGGCAGTTTTCTACAGACGAACAACCCGCTGGACCTGGTGGTCGAGGGGCGGGGGTTTTTCCAGGTGCGGCGGCCGTCGGGTGAGTTGGCCTACACGCGGGCGGGGCAGTTTCAATTGAACCGGGACGGCGTGGTGGTGACGGCGGACGGGGATCCGATCGAGCCGCAGATTACGATTCCGGCCGAGGCGCAGTCGATTACGGTGGCCGGAGACGGGACGGTGAGTTTCATGCAGGCGGGACAGACGGCGGCACAACTGGCGGGGCAGTTGCAGCTGGCGACGTTTGTGAATCCGGCGGGGTTGAACATGATCGGGCGGAACCTGTTTTTGCAGACGGACGCATCGGGCGAACCGACGCTGGGAGTGCCGGGCGGGCAGGAGGGGACGGGGAGTCTGATGCAGGGGTTTGTCGAGCAGTCGAACGTGAGCGTGGTGGAGGAGTTTATCAACCTGATCATGAGCCAGCGGGCTTATGAAGCGAATTCGAAAGTCGTGCGAGCCGCCGATGAGATGTATCAGCAGATCAATAACATTACTCGTTAGCGCCGGGCTGACGATGGCGGGGGAATGCGTGATGGTGGACGGGGCGCGGGTGCTGGCCGGCGCGCTGGCGGGAAGTGTTCCTGCGTTCGGAACGCTCGCCGCGGACGCCGATCTGGGGCCGGCGCCGGTGGGGGCGATGGCGCGGATCTATACGAAGAGCCAGCTGGCCGCGTTCTTCTCGAACAGTGAGCCGGGCGGGTTGCCGGACCGGCTGTGCGTTCGGCGGCAGCGGACGGCGATCGGCCGGGAGGATTGGCAGGCTTCGATCGAGGCGGCGATGCGGCGGCAGTGCGGCGAGCGGGAGTGGCGGGCGAAGGTGATCGACTGGCCGCGGCATGAGTATCCGCACGGGGAGTTGACGTTCGGGGCGGGCGGGTTGGCGGGCACGACGAGGCCGCCGCAGATGTGGCGGGGCGTGTTGGCGATGCCGGACAAGAGCACGATTCCGGTGTGGGTGCGGCTCGAGGTCGCGGTCCGGCAGACGGTGCGGGTGACGACGCGGGCGGTACGGATGGGCGAGACGTTGAGCGCGGGGGACAGCGTGCTGGAAGAGCGGTGGGTGCCGGGGGTGTGCGCGGGTGGGGGCGAGGAACGGGAGTGGGCCGGCGAGGGGCAGATGGCGCGGCGGGCGGTCGGGGCGGGCGAGCCGATCGGGATGAACGACCTGCGGCGGCCGCCGGCGGTGGTCCGCGGGCAGAACGTCGAACTCGAGGCGGGGGCTGGGGCGGCGCGGATCCGGGTGCCGGCGGTGGCGGAGGGGAACGCGGAGGTCGGGGAGATGGTGCGGTTGAAGAACAGTTGGAACGGGTCGCGGGTGGTGGGCCGGGTGACGGGAAATCAGAAGGCGAGGGTCGAATGAGAACGCTGGCGCTATTGGCATTGATCGGGACGGTGTACGGGGCGGGTTGGCCGAAAGGCAAGGCGCCGGAGCCGTGCACGGCGGAGCGGCCGGAGGCGAAGAGCTGCTCGCCGCTCGACCGGTACCTGCTCTCGGTGCAGGGGGATGAGGCGCGGTTCGTTTCCGGGGCGACGCCGGGATCGCTGTATTCGCCGGGCGGGCGGATGGCCGACCTGGGGCGGGATTTCCGGGCGCTGTTCGCGGGCGATACGGTGACGGTGGTGGTGAGCGACCGGGCGACGGCGGTGGCGAGCGGGACGACGAGCGCGAGCCGGGCGTCGTCGGTGAAGGCCGGGGTGACGGCGGCGCTGGGGCCGTTGCGGACGGCGGGACCGCTGGGGCAGTTGGCTGGGGCGAACGCGGATTCGAGTTTGAAGGGGTCGGGGGAGACGACGCGCTCGATGCAGTTGTCGACGACGGTGACGGCGGTGGTGGAGCGGGTGCTGCCGAACGGGAATCTGCTATTACGGGGAACGAAGTCGATCGCGGTGAATTCGGAGCGGCAACTGGTGGAGGTGCGGGGGCTGGTGCGGCCGGAGGATCTGCAGGCGGGGAATACGATCCCGAGCGACCGGGTGGCGATGCTGGATGTGCGGGTGAACGGGAAGGGCGTGGTGGGAGATTCCATCCGGCGCCCGTTCGTGCTGTACCGGCTATTGATGGGACTGCTGCCGTTTTGAAGAGGAGCTGAGCGATGAAGAACCGACTGTTGGCGTTGGCGTTGAGCGTGGCGAGCGTGTTGGGCGCGCCGAGCCGGGTGAAGGATCTGGCGGCGCTCGAAGGGGTGCGGGACAACCAGTTGATCGGCTATGGGCTGGTGGTCGGGTTGAACGGGACGGGGGACAAGCGGCAAACGGTGTTTTCGGCGCAGAGCCTGGCGAACATGCTGAATCGAATGGGTGTGGCGGTAAATCCGACGACGATGCAGGCGAAGAACGTCGCGGCGGTGATGGTGACGGCGACGCTGCCGCCGTTTGCGCAGCCTGGGACGAAGATCGACGTCACGGTGGGCACGGTGGGCGACGCTTCGAATCTGCAGGGAGGACAGTTGCTGCTGACGAGTTTGCGGGGGGCCGACGGGCAGGTCTATGCGGTTGCGCAGGGGGCGGTGTTGACGGCGGGATTTGCGGCGGGACGCGGATCGAACACGCAGACGGTGAACCATCCGACGGCGGGGCGGGTGCCGGGCGGGGCGATCGTGGAGCAGGCGGCACCGTCCGTGCTGGCGGCGGACCGGCTGCGGTGGCAGTTGCAGCGGGCCGACTTCACGACGTCGATGCGATTATCGGCGGTGATCAACGGGCGATTCGCGGCGGGGCGGCCGCCGGTGGCGCGGGCTTTGAATGCGGGCATCGTCGAGGTGGAGATGCCGCCCGAGTGGAAGGCGCGGCCGGTGGAGTTTGTGGCGGCGATCGAAGGGCTGATGGTCGACTCCGACCGGAAGCAGCGGCTGGTGATCAACGAGCGGACGGGGACGATCGTGATGGGTAAAGAGGTCCGGATCGCGCCGGTGTCTATTCTGCATGGGAGCCTGTCGGTGGAGGTGCAGACGCAGTTCGACGTATCGCAGCCCGCGCCCCTCGCGAGCGGGCAGACGGTGGTAACGCCGCAGGTGGGGATTGGGAGTAAGGAAGACATCGCGAAGGTGGTGCAGTTGAAGGACGGGGCGACGGTGGATGATCTGGTGCGGGGTTTGCAGAAGATCGGGGCGACGCCGCGGGAAGTGATCGCGATCTTGCAGAGTCTGCAGGGGGCGGGGGCGTTGGACGCGGAGATACAGGTGATCTAGATGGAACTGAAGGGACTGGAACGCGGGGCGGTGCGAACGGACCTAGGCGACGCCGGCAAGGTGCGGGATGTTGCCGGCGCGGCGAAGGAGTTCGAGGCGTTGTTGATCGGCGAGCTGTTGGGCACGGCGTTTTCACCCGAGAACGTATCGATGGGTGGGGAGGCCGATTCGAGTTCGACGACGATGCTCGAGTTCGGGCGGGAGCATCTGGCGCGGATGATTGCGGACGGGGGCGGATTCGGGTTAGCGAAGCTGGTGGAATCGGGATTGAAGCCCGGGGCGCTCAAGCGCTGAGGCGCAGCGGCTCGTTGGAGGCTTCGGTCTGTTCTTCGGCGCCGATCTGGTCCCAGGCGTCGCCGAGGGTGGTGAGGAGGCGTTCGACTTCGGCGAGGGGCTGATCGGTCTGTTCGATGTTGGCGTCGCCGAGGCGGCGGTGGATGTAGATGTAGAGCTCGGCGAGGTTGGCGGCGACTTCGCCGCCGGCGTCCTTATCGAGACTGACGGCGAGTTCCTGAACGATGGCGCAGGCCTTGGTGATGGCGGCGGAGCGTTCGCGGATCTGGCCGTTGGCGAGGGATACGCGGGCGGAGCGGACGGCCTGGATGGCGCCCCGATAGAGGGCCCGGACGAGTTCGAGCGGGCTGGCGCCCAGGATGTCCCAGTCCTGCTGGCTTTGATAGGCTTGGATCGACATTCGCGGTGTCTTCGCTACCCCTTTCACAAGAATCATTTCGGTGAAAATGGCGGGTTTTTGAGGGGAAGAAGGGCGAATGTGGTTACGGCGATTTGATTTCTTCGGCGAGGCGAAGGGTGTACTCGGGCGGCAGCTGGCGGATGACCTCGCGGGTTTGCCGGTCGATGATCCGCATGAGCGGGCGACGGGTTTCGCGATCCAAAACAAACGTCAGTTCGTAGTTCTCCCCGAAGAACTCGGTAGCGTTAATTGCCTTGATGGCTTTGACGAGTTCGCGACGTTCGCTGACTTCCTGTTGATCGAGTTTGGTATCGAGCACAGGAGCCGGCATCGCCGACTTCTCGACAGACTTCGTGTCCATACTGACCTCCTTGTCGGAATAGGGGTTCTAGTATGGCTTATCGGGGAAAACCGACCCAGCTTGAGGAAAAGTCCTAGACTAAGCGAGGTTGAGGACGCGGAGTGTAGTGCCGCGTTCTTTTTCGATCTTCTGCTGGAGGAGCATGATGCCGTAGATAAGCTGTTCGGGGCGCGGGGGGCAGCCGGGAACATAGACGTCGACGGGGATGACCTGGTTGACGGGGACGAGGGCGTAGTTGGAGAAGACGCCGGTGGAAGTAGCGCAGGCGCCCATGGAGATGACCCACTTGGGTTCAGGCATCTGCTGGTAGAGCTGGCGGATGACGGGCGCCATCTTGTTCGACACGCGGCCGGCGATGATCATGAGGTCGGACTGGCGGGGGGTGCCGCGGAAGACCTCGGCGCCGAAGCGGGAGATGTCGAAGCGGGAAGCGGACATGGCCATCATCTCGATGGCGCAGCAGGCGAGGCCGAAGGTCATGGGCCAGATGGAGTTTTTGCGGCCCCAGTTGATGGCCTTGTCGACGGAGGTCAACAGGACGCTTTCGGCGAGGTCCTCCGGGAGGGTCTCGTCGATGCGGTCAAACAACTCTTCGGGGGCGGCGGGAAGGACTCGCTGTTCCATGGGAATTCACCTTTTAGTATGCCACGGGGGCGGGGGTGTTTTGGCTGAGGCTGGCGACGGCCTCGGCGCCGATGGCGAAAGACCGGAGGCGGTCTTCGTGCCGGTAGGCGTCGGTGGTAAAGATGAACTCGTCGGCGGCGGTGGCGGAGAGAAATTCCATGAGGCGGCGGGAGACGGTATCGGGGCCGCCGATGACGGCGGCGGCGAACTTGGCTTCGACGACGTCGCGTTCGGCGGGGGTCCAGAGGCCGTCCATCGAGTCGACCGGGGGGACGGAGTAGATGTCTTCGCCGCGGATGAGTTTGAGGAAGCGTTGTTTGGGGGAGGTGGCGAGGCGTTGGGCTTCGGCGTCGGTGGGGGCGGCGATGAGGGGGAGGCCGACGATGACGTAGGGGTGGCCGAGGACCGGGGAGGGTTGGAACTGGGCGCGGTAGAGGCGTAGGGCGTCGTGGAGGAGTTCGGGGGCGAAGTGGGAGGCGAAGGCGAAGGGGAGGCCGAGGCGGGCGGCGAGTTGGGCGGAGAAGGTGGAAGAGCCGAGGAGGTAGATGGGGACGTGGGTGCCGGCGCCGGGGAAGGCGCGGACGGGCTGGCCGGGATTGGGGTCGGCGAGGTATTGGGTGAGTTCTTCGAGGAGGCGGGGGAGGTCGTCGCCGGACTGGAGGAGGTGGCGGCGGAGGGCTCGGGCGGTGAGGCCGTCGGAGCCGGGGGCGCGTCCGATGCCGAGGTCGATGCGGCCGGGGT
>CAYMTH010000045.1:0-15259 GCA_964393235.1 uncultured Solibacteraceae bacterium
ACGAGCGAGCCTGGAAATTGTTCCGTGGCGTTAGCGATTTTTTTCGAGAAATTGTGTAACCAGCGCGATGGCCTCGTTTTCCACAGCCGGGCCGAAGTCGTTTAGCCAGGTAACGCCGCGCTCGGCGCGGAACCACGTCAACTGGCGCTTGGCGTACTGCCGCGTGCGGACCTTCATCTCTTCGAGCGCGGCGGCTTCATCAACCGCCGGATCGAGCACGCAGCGCAGCGCCTGCTTGTACCCAAGGGATTCGAACGGCTTCGCCTCCGGCGGCACGCCCGCCGCCAGCAGCGCCCGTACTTCGTCGAGCAGGCCGCCGCGCCAGATGAGCTCCGAACGGCGATCGAGCGCGGCATGCAGCGCGGCGCGCGGCGGGTCGAGCGCGAGAATCAGCGGGTCGTAGCCGGCCAGCGCGTCCAGCCCCGCGGCGGCAAAATGCGCCGCGGCGGGCCGCCTGGCCAGAATGCGCAGCTCGAGCGCGCGAACCGATTTATTGATGTCGTTCGGATGAATGCGGGCCGCGGCTTCCGGGTCGAGCCGGGCGAGCAGCCGGCGCACGTCCCGGCGGAGCAGATCCTCCCGCAGCGCCTCGTCGCGCGCCGGCCCGGGCGAGAGTCCGTAAAGGAGGGCGCGGAGGTAGAAGCCGGTGCCGCCCGCGAGGATTGGCAGTTTGCCCCGGGCGGCGAGATCGGGCAGCAGGGCGCGGACGGCGGCGGCGAAGTCGCCCGCGGTGAACAGTCCGGTGGGCTCGCAGACGTCGATCAGGTGGTGCGGGATGCCGCGCCGCTCGGCGACCGGAAGTTTGGCCGAGCCGATGTCGAACCCGCGGAAGACCTGCACGGAGTCGAAGTTGATGATTTCACCGTCGAACCGTTCGGCGAGGGCGAGAGCGAGAGCGGACTTGCCGCTGCCGGTCGGCCCGGCGACGGCGACTAAGGGGAGATTGGCCATCCGTGATTCTCAGTGTAAACGGGGGCGCGATTTCCGGAACCGCCGGGCGGCGCGCGGAATCGTATACTAAGAAGCAACTTCGCCTTTCTTTTTCGAAGGTTAACCAAAGAGGACGTCACAGAATGGATCGCAAACTCGTCGGGCGCTGGCTCGTCACAGGCGTTTTGGCCGCGGCTACGGCTACCGTGCCCGCGCACGGACAGGCCGCCGGCGCCAATCAGAAAAAAGTCCTCTCTGACAAATCGGCCGCTTACTTCAACTACGCGATGGGGCATCTCTACGCGGATCTCGGCGCCACCTACAACAACCGGGCGGAGTACCTGAACAAGGCCATCGAATACTACAAGAAGGCCATGAAGGACGACCCGGCGGCCGCGTTCCTCGGCGAAGAGCTTTCCGATCTCTACATTCAGACCGGCCGGCTCCGCGAAGCGGTGAAGGAGTCCGAAGACGCCCTCAAGCTGAATCCCAACGACCTGACGGCCCGGCGCATCCTGGGCCGGATCTCGGCTCGCCTGATCGGCGATCCGCAGCAGCGCGGCCTGAACCAGAAGATGCTGGAGCAGGCCACCGAACACTACAAGAAGATTACCGAGATCGAACCCACCGACACCGACGCCTGGCTGATGCTGGGCCGCCTGCACAAGATGGCGCAGAACTCGGTGGAAGCGAAGAAGGCCTACGAGCAGGTTCTGAAGTCCGATGCCGAAAACATGGATGCGCTCAGCGGCCTCGCCATGGTGCTCGCCGACGTGGGCGACTCCTCCGGCGCCGCGGCGCTCCTCAAGAAGGTGGCCGACAAGAGCCCGAACCTGCGGACGCTCACCCAGCTGGCCGCGGCCTACGAGCAGATGCGCGAGTACAAGCTCGCCTCGCAGACGCTGAAGCGGGCCGTGGACCTGCAACCGGAGAACCCGGAACTGCGCCGGGAGTACGCGAACCTGCTGCTGCAGGCGGAAGACTACGAAGGCTCCCTCGCCGCCTACGAAGAACTGGTGAAGGACGAGCCGAAGGACGCCGGCTCGTGGCTGCGCATCTCGCAGCTGCACGCGCAGCTGAACCGCGCCGACAAGGCCTGGGAAGCCCACAAGAAGGCGGCCGAGCTCGAGCCGAACAATATCGAGATCCGCTACAACGCCGTCGGCCTCTACGAAGCGCAGGACAAGCTGCCGGAAGCGATTTCGGCGATGAAGGAAGTGCTCGGCGATTCGTCGATGCGCGGCGGTTCGGCCGAAGGCAAGAAAAATCGCGCGCGGCTGGTGGAACGGCTCGGACTGCTCTACCGGAACAACGGGCAGTACGCCGAAGCGGCGGGCGCGTTCAAAGAGGTGAGCGAGCTCGACAAGGACGCCGGCCCGCGCGCATCCGCGCAGATTATCGAATCCTGGCGCCAGGCGAAGGACTTCCCGAAGGCGATCGCCGAAGCAGATGAAGCGCTGAAGAAGTTCTCCGGCGACCGGATGATCCGGCTGGTCCGGGCGTCGGCGCTGGTCGAGATGGGGCGCGGCAAGGAAGCCGTCGAGGACGTGAAGACGATGCTCGACGGCAAAAACGACCGCGACACGCACCTGCAGCTGGCGCAGCTCTACGACCGCATGAAGAACTACCCCGAGATGGGCAAGTCGCTCGACGCGGCGGAGAAACTGTCGAAGTCGGACGAGGAGCGCGAAGCGGTGTGGTTCACGCGCGGGTCGATGTTTGAGCGGCAGAAGAAGTTAGACGAAGCCGAGAAGGAGTTCCGCCGGGTGCTCGAGAAGAACCCGAACAGCGCCGCGGCCCTGAACTACCTCGGCTACATGTTCGCGGACCGGAACGTGAAGCTGGCCGAGGCGGAGAAGATGATCCGCAAGGCGCTGGAACAGGAGCCGGGCAACGGCGCGTATCTCGACTCCCTCGGCTGGGTGCAGTACCGGCTCGGCAAGTATTCGGAAGCCGAAGCGTCGTTGAAGTCAGCTTCGGAGAAGGTGCCGAAAGACTCCACCATTCAGGACCACCTGGGCGACCTCTACGCGAAGATGGGTCGGCTCAAGGACGCGATCACCGCGTGGGAGAAGTCGGTGCGCGCCTGGCAGGCATCGTCGGCCGCGGAGAAGGAATCGCTCGACATCGCGAAGGTCCAGAAGAAGCTCGAGTCGGCCAAGGCGAAGGTCTCCAAAGACAACAAGTAGCGTTTCGGTGATATACCGGAACGTATGCGAATTGCGATCTGGCTGGCGGCGGCGTGCCTGTGCGGCGCGCAGGAGTGGCGTTACTGGGGCGGCGACGCCGGCGGGCAGAAGTATTCAAAGCTGAAACAGATCGACCGCGGCAACGTGGCGCGGCTCAAGCCGGCGTGGACCTTCCACACCGGCGAAATCTCCGACGGCAAGAACTACGTGATGCGGTCGGCGTTCGAGACGACGCCGCTCGTGGCCAACGGAGTCCTCTACCTGACCACGCCGTTCAACCGCGTCGTCGCGCTCGAACCGGAAACCGGCAAACAGCTCTGGGCCTTTGACCCGGGAATCGACAAGACGAAGGCGGCGAACCTGTTCATCTCGCGCGGCTGCTCGTATTGGACCGACGGGAAGAAGCACCGCATCCTGCACGGCACCCAGGCCGGGCGGCTCTATTCGCTCGACGCCGCGACCGGCAAGCCGGACCCGGCCTTCGGCGAGGGCGGGTCAATCGACCTGCGCCAGGGCGTGGCCGACAAGTTCCCCGACCGCGGCTACGGCGTCACCTCGCCGCCGGTGATCTTCCGGAATCTCGTGATCACGGGTGCCTGGGTCTCCGACGGCGACCCGCAGGGCCCGTCGGGCGACGTACGCGCCTTCGACGTCGCGACCGGGAAACTCGCCTGGACCTTCCACACGGTGCCCCGCCCGGGCGAGTTCGGGCACGACACCTGGCAGGGCGACGCCTGGAAGGACCGCGGCGGGACGAACGTCTGGTCGGTGATGTCGCTCGACGAAAAGCGCGGGATCGTCTATCTGCCGCTGACGTCGCCCTCGCCCGACTACTACGGCGCGGGGCGGAAGGGCGCCAACCTGTTCGGCGATTCGGTGGTGGCACTGGAGGCCGCGACCGGCAAGCGCGTCTGGCACTTCCAGACCGTGCATCACAACATCTGGGACTACGACCTGCCGGCGCAGCCCGCGCTCGTGACGGTGAAAAGCGGCGGGAAGGTGATCGACGCCGTGGCGCAGGTGACCAAGACCGGCTACACGTTCCTGTTCGACCGCGCGACCGGCAAGCCGGTGTTCCCGGTGGAGGAGGTGCCCGTGCCGAAGTCCGACGTGCCGGGTGAGGAGGCGTGGCCGACGCAGCCGCGGCCCGTGAAGCCGCCGCCGTTCGCGCGGCAGAGCATGAAGCCGGAAGAACTGACGAACGTGACGCCGGAGTCTCGCGCGTTTTGCGAAGGCATCGTGAAGGAGGCGCAGTTGAAGCCGATGTTCACGCCGATCGGGCTGCAGACGACGGTGCTGTTCCCGGGTACGAACGGCGGCACGAACTGGGGCGGCGCCTCGTTCGATCCGGAGACCCGGACGCTCTACGTGAACTCGATGGACGTCGGCATGGTCTTCCGGCAGGAGAAGCGGCCGGAAGGCTCGCTGGTGCCGTACCGGAACCGCGGCGTCGGGACGAACAGCTCGCGGTTCTGGGATCCGAACCTCTACCCGTGCCAGCAGCCGCCGTGGGGGCACCTGACCGCGATCGACCTCGACAAGGGCGAGTTCAAGTGGCGGGTGACGCTGGGCGAGTACGACGAGCTGACCAAACGCGGCGTGAAGCCGACCGGTACGCCGAACCTGGGCGGGAGCCTGGTGACGGCGGGCGGCCTCGTCTTCATCGCCGCGACCAACGACAGCCGCTTTCGCGCCTTCGACAAGGACACCGGCAAGCTGCTCTGGGAGACGCGGCTGCCGGCCAGCGGCCACGCCAACCCGATGACGTTCTGGAGCGCGAAGACCGGCAAACAGTACGTGGTGATCGCGGCGGGCGGGGGCAACAAGTACAACTCGACCTACGCCGACGAGCTGATGGTATTCGCTTTGCCGTAGATTTCGGACATAATGTCGGTATGCGTACCTTGATCCTTCTGACCCTGAGCATGGCCGCGCTTTGCGGCGCCGAGAAGTTTGGCAAAGGCCTGACGCTGAAGGAGTCGACGCCGATCGGCACGATTCTCGGCGCGCCGGACCAGTACGTCGGCAAGATGGTGCAGGTGAAGGGGACGATCACCGAGGTCTGCCAGATGATGGGCTGCTGGCTGCAGATCCAGGATGGCGAGAAGGGCCTGCGGGTGAAAGTGAAGGACGGCGAGATCATGTTCCCGAAAAACGGCGCGGGCAAGAAGGCCGTGGCCGAAGGTCTGCTGAAGAAGATCGAACTGAATCAGCAGCAGGCCGTCGCCTGGGCCAAGCACGAAGCCGAGGAGCGGGGACAGAAGTTCGACGCGTCTAAGATCAAGAGCGGCATGACGATGTACCAGATCCAAGGAACCGGAGCCGTAGTGCTCGACTAAAGAATGAAACAGTTTTTCCCGGGGCTCGCCTTACTGGCGAGCCTTTCCGCTGTGTGGGCGCAGGCGCCCGCACCCAAGCCCGCCGCCGGAGCGCCGGCGCGGCCGAAGTTGTTGCTGGCGATCGCGGTCGACCAGTTCCGCTACGACTACCTGACGCGCTTCCGGGGCGAGTACAACGCCGGACTGGCGCAACTGCTGACGCAGGGCGCGGTCTTCACGAACGCGCATTACGAGCACGCGCCGACGGTGACGGCGGTGGGGCACGCGACGATGTTGACCGGAGCGTCGCCGGTGCTAAGCGGGATCGTCGCCAACGACTGGTATGAGAAAGAGATCGGCAAGCTCACCTCGTCGGTGAACGACGAGGCGAGCGACCTGGTGGGCGGCGAGGGCGTCGGTTCGACGCCGAAGCGGCTGCTCGTGTCGACGGTCGCCGATGAGATCAAGATGGCGGGGCGCGGGGAATCGAAGACGATCGGGATTTCGTTGAAGGACCGGTCCGCGATCCTGTTCCCGGGGCGCATGGCGGACGCGGCGTACTGGTTCGCGGCCGAGAACGGGAGCTGGGTGACGTCGACCTGGTACATGAAGCAGTTGCCGAAGTGGGTGGCGGACCTGAACGCGCGGCGGCCGGCGGACCGGTACCTGTCAAAGGACTGGGCCCCGATCACCGGCGGCGCGGCGATGCGGAAGATGCTCTCGAAGCCGGACACGATGTTCTACTCGGGCGTCGAGAAGTCGCCGTTCGGGAACGAGATTCTCGAGGAGATGGCGGAACTGGCGATCGAGAACGAAAAGCTCGGGCAGCACGCGGGAATCGACGTGTTGACGGTCAGCTTTTCGTCGAACGACATCGCGGGGCACACCTACGGGCCGGACTCGCCCGAGGCGCGCGACCTGGCGATCCGGACCGACCGGTCGCTCGGGAAGCTGTTCGCGTACATCGACAAGAAGATCGGGATGAAGAACGTGGTGGTGACGCTGACCGCCGATCACGGAATCCCGCCGATTCCGGAAGTGAACACGGAACGGAAGATGCCGGGCGGGCGCGTCAAGGATTCGTCGGTGACCGGGGCGATCGAGGCGGCGCTGACGGCGAAGTTCGGGGCCGGCAAGTGGTCGGTGGGCAAAGGCGGCGAGCAGATCTATTTGAACCCGGCGCTGGTGGAACAGCACGGGGGCCCGGCGGTGCGCGCGACGGCGGCCGCGGCGCTGCGGAACATTCCGCACATTTTCCGTGTCTATACGAGAGACCAGTTGCTGGCCGGACAGACCGGGCAGGACAAGGTTGGCCGGCGGGTGGCGAACGGGTACAACACGGCCCGGGGCGCGGACCTGGTGGTGATTCTGGAGCCGTACTACCAGTTTGGAACCACGGGGACGACGCACAGCTCGCCGTTCAACTACGACACGCACGTTCCGCTGATTCTGATGGGGCCCGGGGTGAAGCCGGGGCGGTACCACCAGGCGGCGGCGGTCAACGATCTGGCCCCGACACTGGCTACACTATTGGAGGTGCTTGTACCCTCGGGCTCGATGGGGCGCGTCCTAAGCGAGGCGCTCGCGCGGTAGTCCGTGTGATACGCTGAAACGTAAACATTTCGCTTTTTCGGGAACTCAGGAGAATTCTGTAACATGTTCGGTATTCGTATGTCTCGTCTGCTGCTGCCTGCTCTGGTGCTGGCTTGCGGCGTCACCGCTTCGGCGCAGGTGAAGGTCGCCATCATCAACCTGCAGAAGGCGGTGTTGGACACGGCGGAAATTCAGAAGGCGCAGAAGGATCTGGAGACCAAGTACAAGCCGCGGCAGGAGAAGGCGGAGGGGTTGCAGCGGGAGCTGCAGACGATCCAGGGCCAGCTCCAGACGATGGCCGGAAAGCTGACGCCGCAGGCCGAGCAGGAGTTGAACGTGCAGGGCCAGCGGAAGCAGCGCGAACTGCAGCGGGTGACCGAAGACCTGCAGGGCGACGTGGACCGCGAGCGGCAGGAAATTCTGGGCCGCAGCGCGCAGCGGATGAACGATGTAGTGAAGAAGGTAGCGGAAGCGAAGGGGCTGGATATGGTGGTGGACGTGTCGAACGCCGTCTACTTCAAGCCGACCCTGGACATTACCGCGGAGGCTACGGCCGAGTACAACAAGTCGTACCCGGCGAAGTAAGTTCTCCGCGAGGAGGACTTCGATGAACAATTATCTCGACAACTACGGCGTGGCTGACGCCCGCCGCGAAAAGCGGACGAAGAGGATCGTTTACAGTCTGCTGACGATCGCGGTGGTCGGCGCCACGCTTTGGTTTTTGTTCCGGAACTACCGGGAAGAAGCCAAGATCAAAGAGTTTCTGGCGCTGCTGCAGAAGCAGGACTACAAGACGGCCTACGCGATGTGGGGGTGCACGGAGGCGACGCCGTGCCGGGATTACAAGTTCGAGAGCTTCCTGCGCGACTGGGGTCCGCAGTCCGACGCCGGCAACGCGGGCGCGATCACGCGCGAGAAGGTGAAGAGCTGCGACAAGGGAATCATCCAGATCCTGAAGGTGAAGGGTCAGGACGTGAACCTCTACGTGGACCGGACGACGCTCGTGATCGGGTTTTCGCCGTGGCCGGTCTGCAACCCGCGGATCCAGATGTAGCGGTTACCAACCCCTGGCGGCGCGCAGCGCGGTGACGTGGGCGGTGTGGTGCGCGCCGTGCCAGGCGTAGCAGGCGAGGAGCCAGTGCAGGTCGTGGGGGCCGCTGGCGGGGTGGACGAAGGTGCGGTCGAAGTCCGCGGGCTGCAACGAGCGCAGGAGCAGGCCGAGGCGGGCGTGGAGCGCGTCGAGGAGGGCGAGGGAGATCCCGATGGGGCCGCCGGCGCCGTCGGGGAGGTTGGCCCAGAGCTGTTCCTCGTAGGGGCGGATGGTCGGGTTGTCCTCGGTGAGGGCGAGGCGGAAGCGGCAGTAGGCGTTGACGTGCGAATCGGCGACGTGGTTGACGACCTGGCGGAGGGTCCAGCCGCCGTCGCGGTAGGGGGTGGAGAGCTGGGCGTCGGAGAGGCCGCGGACGGCTTTGCGGAGTTCGAGGGGGAGGTTCTCGATGGCCTCGATGGCGGCGGCGCGGGCGGCGGCGTCGAGGGGGCCGGAGTGGGTGAAGGGGCCGATGGGGTAGCGGGGGTCCGACATTTACTGGGCTTCCTTTCGGTTGATGAGGAACGTGGCGACGTGTTCGAAGAAGGCGCGGAGGGTCTCTTCGGATTCGGCGGGGAGGGCGGCTTCGGCGAAGGCGTTGTCCATGAGCTGGATCCAGCGGCGGCTGGCGGCCTGGTCGATGGGGAAGGGCATGTGGCGCATGCCGAGGCGGGGGTGGCCGCGGCGTTCGATGTAGGTGGGGGGGCCGCCGAAGCGGAAGATGAGGAAGTCGCGGAGGCGGGATTCGGCGCCTTCGAGGTCGGCTTTGGGGTACATGGGGCCGAGGATGTCGTCTGAAGGGATCTGGCGGTAGAAGGCGGCGACGAGGCGGCGGAAACCGTCCTCGCCGATCTGGGCGAAGACCTGATCTTCCGGGAGGGAGGGGGGCACCCTTTCATTATCGCGGCTTGCGGGACGGCGGCGCACCTGCTACACCTAGAGCCGATGAGACTTACCCGACGCGGAATGCTGGCCGGAGGGGCCGCCGTTTCGCTTGCCAGCTGCCGCCGCGCGCCGTCGCGGCCGAACCTTCTGCTGATCGTGGCGGACGACCAGTCCTGGCCGCACGCGGGGGCGTACGGGGACAAGTTCGTGCGGACGCCGCACTTCGACCGGATCGCGCGAGAGGGGGTGCTGTTCACGCACAGCTTTTCGGCGTGTCCGTCGTGCACGCCGTCGCGGACGGCGCTGTTGACGGGGCGTTACCCGTGGCAGGCGGGGGAGGCGGGGGTGCTGTACGGGACGATGCCGGCGAACCTGCCGGTTGTGACGCACACGCTGGCCGATGCGGGGTACCGTACGGGATTCACGGGGAAGGGCTGGGCGCCAGGGGACTGGAAGGCGGGCGGGCTGGCGCGGCATCCGAACGGGAAGGAGTTCAACGGGCGGAAGCACGCGGGGGCGGTGCCGCCGGGGATCGACGCGCGGGATTACGCGGCGAACTTCGCCGACTTTCTGGACGACGGGGAGAAGGACGCGCCGTTCTTTTTCTGGCTGGGGTCGACGGAACCGCACCGGGTTTACGATCCGGAGGCGCACGCGCGGCTGGGGCGGCCGCTGGACGGGATCCGGGTGCCGTCGTATCTGCCGCAGACGGAGACGGCGCGGAAGGATCTGGCGGCGTATTACTCGGAGATCGAATGGCACGACGCGCAGATCGGGCGGGTGCTGGCGATTCTGGAGCAACGGGGGCTGCTCGACGACACGCTGGTCGTTGCGACGAGCGACAACGGGATGCCATTCCCGCGGGCGAAGGTGAACCTGTACGACGGGGGGCTGCGGGTGGCGCTGGCGATGCGGTGGGGGCGGAAGGTGGCGGGCGGGCGGACTTCGGACGCGCTGGTGAGCCACGTCGATCTGCCGGCGACGCTGCTGGAGGCGGCGGGGCTGGGGAATCTGCCGGGGGCGGCGGGGCAGAGCCTGATGCCGATCCTGGAGGGGAAAGCACGCGTCGCCCGGCCGTACGTGCTGGCCGGGTTGGAACGGCACACGTATTGCCGGCCCGACGGGGCGACGTATCCGTGCCGGAGCGTGCGGGCGCGGGACTTCCTGTACATCCGGAACCTGGCGCCGGAGCGGTGGCCGACCGGGGGGCCGGAGTTCGTTTCGAGCAACAAGACGTTCCACGGGGACATCGACGGGGCGCCGGTGAAGGACGAGTTGCTGGACCCGGCGAACGCGAAGAGGTTCGCGAGGGAGCTGGCGTTGTGCACCGGGAAGCGGCCGGGGGAGGAGTTGTACCGGTTGGAGGGCGACCCGGACCAGGTGAAGAATCTGGCCGGGGAGCCGGAGTACCGGGCGGCGCTGGAGCGGATGCGCGGGTATCTGGAGATGGAGATGGAGGCGACGGGGGATCCGCGGGCGGAGGGGCGGGATCCGTGGCAGGCGTATCCGTACCGGCAGACGACGGGGTACGGGGCGTCGTTCAACTCGACCTTGTCCGAGGAGCGGCGGAAGGCGGCGCGGGAGGGGGCGGCGCACAAGCCGGAATAGGCCGTTCGGTTATCTTGGGTTTCCGCTGGGTTTCCCGGGTTGATTTCTGGGTTATCCCAAGATTTTTGCCTTTAGAATCAACAACTTTTGGGTTATCCCGTGAATTGTGGCTACCGGGGCTGGCCCGGGTCCCTCACGGGCCCGGGCTTCCCTTTATTCTCATTATAGTCCTGGGGCACCAAGCAATCGCGCGATGAATACCGGCAAAGCGTTGATACGGATAGAGATATTCACTCGACGAGAGCTGTGAACGCTAGTTTCCGGGGTAGTGAACGGGCACCTGGCCGGTGGCGGACTGGCCGGTGGGTGTGTTCGCGGGTGAGGAAGATGCCGGGGAGGATAAAGCTGGGGTCGCGCTGGACGTCGACGATGGAGGTGGCGATGAGGCGGCCGTTCGACTCGATGGCGCGGGTGATGATGAAGTCGTCGGAGGCGGTGGCGGTGGTGCCGTCGGGACGGGTGAGGTTCCCGCGGCCGTCGAGGAGTTCGGCCTGGAGGGCGCTGGCGACGTGCGCGCCGTAGTTGCCGACGACGGCATAGGAGCCGTAGAGGCTATCGGCGGTGTGACGAGGGCGACCATGAGTAAGGAAAGGGATAAGAACTTGTTCGTCATGAGTGGTGAGCTGCGGGGAGTGATGGGCTGATGTTGCGAGGAACGAGGGGGCGGTGTCGATGACCGGACGGTCACGGGCAAGTCACGAAATCGTCACGGCCCAACCGGGTGAAAGAAATGGGGGAGACAATTGTAAACAAAACGTAACTTCGGTGATAGACTGTGGCCGATAACACTGGCAGTGGGGAGATGGAACTTGAATCCGGTTGCCAAAAGACGGTTCCGGTTTTCCGGCTATGAGTTAGACCCGGCGAAGGGCGAGTTGCGGCGGTATGGGGTCCGGATCAAGCTGCAGGATCAACCGTTCAAGCTGCTGGTGGCGCTGGTGGAGCGGCGGGGCGAGGTGGTGAGCCGGGCGGAGCTGCAGGCGCTGATTTGGGGGTCGGATACGTTTGTCGACTTCGACCGGGGACTGAACGCGGCAATAAACCGGCTGCGAGCGGCGCTGGGGGATTCGGCGGAGCAGCCGCGGTATATCGAGACGGTGGCGCGGCGGGGGTACCGGTTTATCGGCGAGCTGGAACCGGAGGCGGAGGTGGAGGCGGAGCCAACGCCGGCGGCGGCGCCGGTAACGGGGAAGAGCGGTAAAAGGTGGAGCGGGGTGGCGATCGCGGTGGTGGCGGCGGTTGTGGTGGCGGGAGCAGCGTACTGGGGCGGACGGAATAGGGGCGGGGGGCGGGAGCGGGTGAGTCCGTTGACGGCGTCGATGGGCACGGAGACGATGCCGGCGTTTTCGCCGGACGGGACGCAGGTGGCGTACGTATGGAACGGCGAGAAGGAGAAGAACGCGGACCTGTACGTAAAGGTGGTGGGGACGGAGGCAGCGTTGCGGCTGACGAGCGACGGCGGGGCGGATCTGTTTCCGTCGTGGTCGCCGGACGGGAAGCAGATCGCGTTCGTGCGGATGGGGAAGACGATGGGGGTGTACGTGGTCTCACCGCTGGGGGGCCCGGAGCGGAAGATTTTCGAGTGGGAGGGGGAGGACCAGCGGGTGCCGGGGCCGGAGACGCGGATCGTGGGGGATCTGCTGTATCCGATGATCAGCCGGCCGTCGTGGACGGCGGACGGGAAGTATGTGGTGCTGACCCGGAACAGCGAGCCGCCGTATCCGGGCGACGGAGCGGTGGTGGCGCTGCCGGTGGAGGGCGGGGAGCTGAAGGTGGTTGCGGCGCCCGAGGCGGGGTTCGTATATAGGAGTCCGACGCTGACGGCGGACGGGCGGCGGATGGCGGTGGTCTATTGCCCGGAGCGGGTACGCGCGGGGAAGAAGTGCGAGTTGCGCGTGCAGGAGTTGGGGGAGGGGTTGACGCCGGCGGGCGCGGCCACCACGGTATTGCAGTACCGCGGACAGATCCGGGGGATCGCGTGGGGGCCGGGGGAGGAGTCGCTGGTGGTGAGCGGGTTTACGCTACCGCATTTTTATTTGTGGCGGATTCCGGTTCGGGCGGGAGCGGAACCGGAGCGGATCGAACTGGCGGGGGCGGAGGGGATGTGGCCGGCGGTGGCGGGAGGGGCAGGGCGGCTGGCGTTTTCGCGGTCGATTTTGCAGGCCGATTTGTGGCGGTGGGAGTTGGGGGGGAAGCCGGAGCCGATTCTGTCGTCGACGGCGCGGGACACGTCGCCGATGTTCTCGCCGGACGGCCGGCGGGTGGCGTTTCAATCGGGGCGGAGCGGGATGAACGAGATCTGGGTGGCAAACGCGGACGGGACGGGGGAGCGGCAGGTGACGAAGGTGCCGGGGCGGGGCAACTCGTCGCCGATGTGGTCGCCGGACGGGAAGTGGATCGCGTACGGTTCGGACAGCGAGGGGAAGGAGGCGCAGGTTTGGAAGGTGGAGGTGGAGGGGGGCGCGGCGCAGCCATGGATCGAAGGTCCGGGCGTGAATTGGAATCCGGCGTGGTCGCGGGATGGGCGGTGGATGTACTGGTCGTCGAACCGGACGGGGAGTTACGAGATCTGGCGGATGCCGGCGGGGGGAGGGGCGGCAGAGCGGCTGACGCGGGATGGGGGCGGGAACATGCAGGAGACGAGGGACGGGAAGCAGTTGATCTACATCAAGAAGGCTGAGGTGCCGGGGATTTACGCGATGCCGGCGGGGGGTGGGGCGGAGCGGCAGCTGGTTGGGGACACGGTGATTCGGAACGCGTTCGACGTGACGGAGCGGGGGGTTTATTACATTACGGGGCGGGATGAGGAGCTGTGCGATTTGAAGTTGTATGAGTTTGGGACGGGGAAGACGCGGGTGATCGGGACGATCGAGCGGCCGGTGGCGTTCGGGCTGACGGTGTCGCCGGATGAGCGGGTGTTTTTTTACTCGCGGCCGGTGACGGGCGGGGATTTGGTGTTGATTGAGGGGTGGCGGTAGGGGGGCGTTCTTTGGGAGGGAACTTTTGTGGACGCCGCTAGCGGCGGGGCTACTTTCCGAGTCGCGCGTCATCCACCAAATAACCGGCGGACAGCGGGCCGGCTGATCGGGGAGAATCCAGAACCTGGACTGGGCTGTGACATCTTCGACTCTTCGAACCGCGCCAAGCGGCGTCGCGCTATACAGAGGCGCGAATGCGTATGCTAACAAACAGGTATACGTACAGTGCGAACGAACATCGTGATCGACGACGACCTGATGCGCGATGTGCTGCGCGCCACCGGGATGAAAACCAAGCGCGAAGCCGTAGAGGAGGGCCTTCGGACGTTATTGCGGCTCAAGCGCCAGGAGGAGATCCGCAAATTTTGCGGCAAACTGTCCAGGAGTGGCGACTTGGCGAAGATGAGGACGGATTGTTGATCCTTGTCGATTCCAGAGCGTGGGTCGTGTACTTCCGGGGCCCCGGCACGACGCAGACAGACCAGTTGGACCGCCACCTGGGCCGCGAACCGCTGGCGATCGGGGACCTGATTCTTGCAGAAGTCCTTCAGGGCTTCGACAGCGCGTGATTTGAGGGCCGCACAGCAGCTGCTCACAACACTGCAGATTGTGGAGATCGGCGGGCGCGAGATTGCGATCCAGGCAGCCAGGAACTACCGTCTGCTGCGACGACACGGCGTCACTGTTCGCAAGACGATTGACACCATGATTGCCACTCGTTGCATTGAGAGCGGGTTCGATCTGCTTCACAGCGACCGGGATTTCGACGCCTTCGCTGAATATCTCGGGCTCAGAGTAGTTTAGGGAAGACTGGAAGGGAGGCGCTCTCCAGGAATCGCAAGAACCTTGGCGCAATGTTAGGGGTCACACCAAGGATCGGCGGCGATCCGGACACTGGCGAAAACTGGTCTCAAGTTCCGAATGGCGCTTAATCCGGCCCAAAACCTCCGCCAACTTCCCAGAACGCCGTTTATGACCAACTGCCGGATTGCCGTCCATCCGCTCGCGATTCGCAGTTTCAGTTATGACCATTTAGACGGTCAACGAAGCTTGCCTTGCCCTGCCTTTATCACTCTCGATGCGTCGTCCGCCTATACGACTACGGCCATGGTACGTCCTCGACCTCATCCCCAACCCACCCTTGGCGTATGGTCCTGTTCGAATATCGTCCCTTGTATCCAAGAATGTTGAGCATGCACAGGTCCAGGTACCATCCGGCGAGTAACCATGCCTCGAACAGTGCTCCTGGTGAGTTGTTGAGCCGTGCTCTCTTCGCTGGACTGGGATGTACGAGAGCGTTGCGGATCGACGTGAAGGCCTCCGGTCCATCCTGAACTGTCGATGCGACTCGGTATGCTTCGAGGTCGGACAGAGCCGTCGGTATCGTCAGAGGAATCGTCATTGCTTGGAGTAGCCGTCGCAGCTTGGCAGCAAATGGGACTCTCTGGTCACTCCATTGCCGCTGTGTCATGACCCTCTCGTCTTCGACTAACCTGACCCATGTGAGCAACTCAAGCGCTGTTTGCAGGAGGACTACGGACTTCTCTACGGCCCCGGTGCTGCTTTCGACATACCACTGCGTGATGATACGGAGTGCCTCCGACCATACTGGCGAATTGAACCGCCCCGGGTTTGCTGGAGGCTCCAAATCCTGAGAAGGTGGAGCGATGA
>CAYMTH010000046.1:0-4400 GCA_964393235.1 uncultured Solibacteraceae bacterium
CGCCGTCGAGGAAATCCATCTGCGGGAGTTTGGCGCGAGACTCCCAGCGGATGGATTCGAAGACGTGGTTGACGGGATCGCCGGTGAAGGAAGTCACGCGGTAGAACATCAGGAGGATGGCCGTTTTGCCGGGGTACTGGTGTTCGTAGCGGGAGAGCTCTTCGCCGATTTCGGCTTCGATGCCGAGCTCCTCGCGGAGCTCGCGGGCGAGGGCATCCTTGGGGTCTTCGTCGGGTTCGATTTTGCCGCCGGGGAACTCCCATTTGAACTGGAAGCGGTCTCCGGCGCGGCGCTGGCCGATGAGGATCTCGTCGCCACGCTCGATGACTGCGGCGACGACGCGGATTTCGTGACGCTTCACCGGGAGGCCTCCAGGCAGCTGCCGAAGGTGAAGGCGAAGCACTGGACGCCGGGGACGGCGGTCTCGATTTCGAGCAGCGCCTGTTCGAAGGCGGCGGCGCGGATGAGGGAGTACATGCGGGGGCGGGAGAGGCGGAGGACGGTCTGGCCGTCGGGGCGAAGGGCGAGGTCGGGGCCGCGGAGGGCGGGGGGGACGGGTTCTCCGTTGCGGCGGACGATCAGCTCGGCGAGGCCGGAGGCCTGGGTGGGCGAGGCGACGAGGTTGACCTCGGCGGCGGAGTAGAACAGGAAGAGCTTGGCGGGGCCGGCGGTGGCGGCGCAATCGGGGTGGGAGTGCCAGCGGCCGCCGAGTTCGGGGAGGTCTTCGGCGGGGCCGGCGCCGAGGGCGTAGTCGTGATCGCGGTCCTCGGCGAAGCCTTCGGGATTGGCGATGCGGCCGCGGCGGTGGCCGAGGTAGAGTTCGGGCGTGGGGGGCTGGCAGAAGGCGAGGGCGCCGGGGGCGTCGAGGGGACGGAGGAGATCCATGGGGCGCGGGAGGGTGACGCGCGGGTCGCGTTCGCGGAGGAGTTCCTGGATGGCGAGCTCGGTCTCCTGATAGGCGCCTTCGCCGGCGTGGAAGTAACGGATATAGCCGTCGGGATCGATGAGGTATTTCGACGGCCAGTATTTGTTGGCGAACTGTTTCCAGATGGCGTAGTCGTTATCGAGCATCACGGGGTAGGCGATGTCGAATTCGGCGAGGGCCTGTTCGAGGATTTCCGGCGACTGGCCGAAGTAGAACTCGGGGGCATGGATGCCGATGGTGGTGAGGCCGAGGGGTTCGTAGCGGCGGTGCCATTCGCGGACGTAGGGGAGGGTGCGGATGCAGTTGACGCAGGTGAAGTCCCAGAAATCGAGCAGGACGACGCGGCCGCGGAGGTTGCGGAGCAGGAGCGGCGGCGAATTGAGCCACGCGGGTCCGATTTCGGGCGCGTGGACGGTTTTCGGGTCGAGGCGCATGCGGGGGATTTGTTGTAATGATGGATTATCTCATGTATAGCGCCAAGCTCCTTCAGTACTTTCGCGAACCCAAGTGTGTGGGGCTGCTGCCGCCGCCGGCGGTGACGGTGGGGGTGGAGAACCCGATCTGCGGGGACATTCTGAAGCTGAGCGTGGAGGTGGTGGACGGGCGGGTGGTGAAGGCGGGGTTTCAGGCCAAGGGGTGCGCGGCGTCGATCGCGGCGGGGGCGGCGGTGGCGGAGTGGGCCGAGGGGCGGGCGGTGGAGGAGCTGGGGGCGTTGACGGTGGGGATGGTGGAGGAGCTGCTGGAGGGGTTGCCGAATGAGTCGAAGCACGCAGCGGTGCTGGCGGTGGATGCGGCGCGGGGGGTGGCGGTAAAGGAAAAGGGGACACCCTGAAGGGTGTCCCCGGCGGTTGCGGCGTTGATTAGAACTCTTCGGCGAAGTTGACTTCGCCGGTGATGGCGACCTGGTAGGCGCTGACGCGGCGTTCGAAGAAGTTGGTCAGTTCCTGGACGTCCTGGAGTTCCATGAAGTCGAAGGGGTTCTTGGAGCCGTACATCGGGGCGATGCCGAGGGCGCTGAGGCGGCGGTCGGCGATGTATTCGAGGTACTGGCGCATGGAGGCGCTGGATAGGCCGGAGACGCCGCCGGAGAGGGTATCCTCGGCGAAGTGGGCTTCGCATTCCACGGCTTCGCGGATCATCTCGCGGACGCGCGATTCGAACTCGGCGTCGAAGAGGTGGGGGCGCTCGCGGCGGACGGTGGCGATGACTTCGAGGGCGAACTCGATGTGGGCGCTCTCGTCACGGAAGACCCAGTTGGTGCCGGTGGCGAGGCCCTGCAGGAGGCCGCGGCTGCGGAGGAAGTAGACGTAGGCGAAGGCGGCGAAGAAGAACAGGCCCTCGATGCAGCAGGCGAAGCAGGCGAGGTTGAGCAGGAAGTTCTTCATGTCGGCTTCGGTCTGGATGGAGTCCATTTCGTTGATGGAATCGATCCATTTGAAGCAGAAGTCGGCCTTGTGCTTGATCGACGGGATGTTCTCGACGGCGGAGAAGGCGGCGGCGCGTTCGTTGGAGTCGGGAATATAGGTGTCGAGCAGGGTGAGGTAGAACTGGACGTGCACGGCTTCCTCGAAGAGCTGCCGCGAGAGGTACATGCGGGCTTCGGGGGAGTTGATGTGCTTGTAGAGGTTCAGCACCAGGTTGTTGCCGACGATGGAGTCGCCGGTGGCGAAGAAAGCGACGAGGCGCTTGATGAGGTGCTGCTCCGCCGGGTTCATTTTCTGGCGGAGGTCGGTGACGTCGGTAGAGAAGTCGACTTCTTCCACCGTCCAGGTGTTTTTGATGCCGGTCTTGTACATTTCGTAGAAGACCGGGTACTTCATGGGACGGAGGGTAAGATTAAAGCCGGGATCGAGAATCATGGTGTTTCCTTACTGGCAGGCTTCGCAGCTCTCGGGATTTTCGAGTGAGCAGGCGATGGCTTTGGCCACGGGGACGGTGCTGACGGGCACGGTCGCCTTCGAGATTTTGGATGCCGGACGAGACCGGAGGTAGTAGGTAGTTTTCAGGCCCTTCTTCCAGGCGTACATGTACATGGAGGACACTTTGCCGATGGTGGGGCTCTCGATGAAGAGGTTGAGGGACTGGCTCTGGTCGATGTAGGGGCCGCGTTCGGCGCCCATGTCGATGAGGGAGCGCATGGGGACTTCCCAGACGGTGCGATAGACCTGTTTGATCTCGGCCGGGATCTCGTCGATGTTCTGGATGGAGCCTTCGCCGAGCTTGACGCGGTTGCGGAGGTCCTCGTTCCAGAGGCCAAGCTGTTTGAGTTCGGTGACGAGGTAGCGGTTGATCTGGATGAAGTCGCCGGAGAGGGTTTCGCGCTTGAACAGGTTGGAGACCTGGGGCTCGATGCACTCATACGAACCGACGATGGAGGCGATGGTGGCGGTCGGGGCGATGGCGATCATGAGCGAGTTGCGCATGCCGGACTTGACCATGCGGGGGCGGAGGGCTTCCCAGCGTTCGGTCTGCGAGGGGGTGACGCCCCAGAGGTCGAACTGGAACTTGCCTTCGGCGGCGCGGGTCTTTTCGAAGGCCTGGTGGGGACCGTACTGTTCGGCGAGCTCGACGGTGGTGAGCATGGCCCAGTAGTAGATCTCTTCCTGGATGCGGCGGGAGAGTTCGCGGGCTTCGTCGGAATCGAAGGGCAGGCGGAGCTGGAAGAAGGCGTCCTGGAGGCCCATGATGCCGAGGCCGACGGGGCGCCACTTGGAGTTCGACGCGCCGGCTTCCTTGGTCGGGTAGTAATTGATGTCGATGACCTTGTCGAGGAAGCGGACGGCGAGTTGGACGGTGTTGGCGAGCTTGTCGTAATCGAACTTGCCGTCGTGGATGTAGCGGGCGAGGTTGACCGAGCCGAGGTTGCAGACGGCGGTTTCCGACTGGTTGGTGATTTCGGTGATCTCGGTGCAGAGGTTCGACAGGTGGATGACGTTGTTGTCCTGCCCGGTCTGGTTGTTTTTGACGTTGCAGGCGTCCTTGAAGGTCATCCAGCCGTTGCCGGTTTCGGCGAGGGTCTTCATCATGCGGGCGTAGAGATCGCGGGCCTTGATCTGGCGCATGAAGATGCCCTTTTCCTCGGCCTCGATGTAGGCCTTCTCAAATTCGGGGCCGTAGAGGTCGGTGAAGTGCGGGACGACTTTGGGATCGAACAGGGACCAGACGCCGTCCTGGTCGACGCGCTGCATGAAGATATCGGGGATCCAGTTGGCGAGGTTGAGATTGTAGGTGCGGCGGGCCTCGTCACCGGTGTTGTCGCGGAGTTCGAGGAACTCTTCGATGTCGGCGTGCCAGGGTTCGAGATAGACGCAGGCGGCGCCTTTGCGCTTACCGCCCTGGTTGACGGCGGAGACGGAGCTATCGAGGGTCTTCAGCCACGGGACGATGCCGTTGGACTTGCCGTTGGTGCCGCGGATGAGCGAGCCGCGGGCACGGATACGGTGATAGGCGAGGCCGATGCCGCCGGCGAACTTCG
>CAYMTH010000046.1:4410-8060 GCA_964393235.1 uncultured Solibacteraceae bacterium
GGAAACAGGATCGCCGGTGCAGCATCGCCGTGCGGTCGATACTCTGGGGCAGATGCTGCTCAACGGGACGATCACCGCGGAGATGCACGACGCGGGTGAAATCTTCCGTGGGCTGTTCCGCGCCGCCTGCTTCGACAGCATGGCGACGTCCTTGTAGCGGTCGTAGATGCTCTCGAGGTTGTCCTCGGGGGAATCGAGGAGGTAGCAGGAGGACATCTGCGGGTGCTTGGTGCCGGAGTTGAAGAGGGTCGGCGAGCTCGGCATGTAGTCGTGGGCCGAGATGAGGCGGTAGAACTCGATGGCTTCCTGAACGTTATTGGACAGGCCGCAGGCGACGCGGAGGAAGAAGTACTGGGGCGTTTCGATGACGTCGCGGGATTCGGGGTTCTTGAGCAGGTAGCGGTCGTAGACGGTGCGGATACCGAAGTATTCAAACAGGTCGGTATTGCGGTCGTCGATGGCGCTGTTGAGCTTGCGGGCGTTGGATTTGACGAATTCGTAGCAGGCGTCGCCGATGAGGCCGAACTTGTAGCCGGCTTCGATGGACTGGGAGAACGAGTAGATGTTCTGGGCGGCGACCTCCTTTTCGACGAAGTTGGCGAGGAGGCGGGCGGCGAGGCGCGAGTATTCGGGCTCTTCGGCGATGAGAGACGCGGCGGTCTGGATGTTGAGCTGGTCGAGCTCGCGGGTGGTGGAGCCGTCGTAGAGACCACCGATGGTCTTGACCGCGATGCGCATCGGGTCGACCTGGCTCAGGCCGGCGGCGCAGAGCTGAACGGCACGGATAATCTTGGAAACGTCGACGGGTTCCAGTGCGCCGTTGCGTTTCTTGACGCGCATGGCGGCTTCGGACGCTTGCGGGCGGACGTCCGGAAACAATTGTTGCGCTGTCGGCGTGGAGGATGACTTGACTTGCTGTGCCGTAGTCGCCATTTGGAGGATCACCTGGGGGGAGGATTAAGAACGCTACACGTGGATACCCGCCGACCGGAGGAAGGAGATATCAAAGAAAAAAACCGGACCGGCCGGGAGGTTCGGGGAGACTACCCAAACCGCACTACCGACTAGCTCGGTGTTCCCGGTAACGATCATCAGGATACAGCGGTCTTTCGAACCCGGTCAACTACTAATTGTGGTTTTCCTCAACTATTGCACAATATAGCGTATGTTCTTGGAAATGATGGAGTTAGGGAGGGTGGGCTGTGGATATTGGGGGATTTTCGTCAGGACGGCGTCTGAGGCGGATCTTGAGGGTTCACCTAGGGAACTCGCCGTAGTACTCACAAAACAAAACGGTTAACCGTTTTGGGCGCCGAGAGCGAAGATGAGGACCATGGCGGCGACGGTGAGGGCGGTGAAGCCGAGAGCGATGATGGAAATCCAATAGGAGGCGATGGGGAGCTGAGATTGGGGGTTGGCGGCGCGCTGGCGGCGGGCGAGGATGAGGGCCGGGATGGCGGAGATGGGGCCGCAGCCGACGAGGCCGAAGATGGCGAGAGCGAGGACGAGGGCTTCGCTGGGTTCGCGGGTGGGGATGGGGGCTGGGGCGGTTGGGGAACTCGGGACGGCCGGGGCGGTCAGGGGAGAACCGCAGAGGGAGCAGAACGGGGCGCCGGCGGTGTTGACGGCCTCGCAGCGGGGGCAGGAGACGGGGTTTGGCATTAGCGGTTCTTTCGTACCTCGAGTTCTTCGAGCGATTTGGGCCAGTCCTTGCCGAGGAGGCGGGAGAGGGCGCGGTCGGCGAGGAGTTTGCCGCCGGTCTGGCAGACGGGGCAGTAGTTGGTTTCGTTGGCGGCGTAGACGATGCGCTGGATGGGTGTGGCGCAGCGGGGGCAGGGTTGATTGTACTTGCCGTGGGCGGCCATTTCGGGGCGGAAGGCGGTGACGTTTTCGGGGAATCCGGCGCCGGTTTGGGCGCGGAGGGTGGCGGTGAAGAAGTCGAGGCGGTCGCGGATGGAGGCGAGGAGGGCTTCGATTTCGGCGGGGGTGAGTTTTTGGGTGAGGGCGACGGGGCTCAGGCGGGCGTGGTGGAGGATTTCGTCCGAGTAGGCGTTGCCGATGCCGGAGAGGATGTGGGGATCGGTGAGGGCGCGCTTGAGGGTGTGATTGACGGCGGTAAGGCGGGCGTGGAAGGCGGCGGGGGTACAGGCGAAGACGTCGAGGCCGCCGGGGTCGATGGCGGCGGTGGCGGCGGCGTCGGGGAACACGTGGAGGGAGGCCTGGCGGCGGGTGCCGGCTTCGGTGAGGGTGAGCGTGCCGTTGTCGAAGACCCAGGCGGCGAGGGGTTTGCGTTTGTTGTTCCAGTGCAGGCGGCCGGCGATCATCAGGTGGAGCACGAGGCAGGGGCCGGTGGAGAAGTGAAAGACGATGCGCTTGCCGATGCGGGAGACCTTTTCGAGGCGGGCGCCGGCGATGGCGGAGACGGGCGGGTGGACGGTGCGGAGGAGGAAGGGGGAGTGGAGGTCGAGGCGGACGAGGGTATGGCCGAGGGCGTGGCGTTCGAGCGCCTCGATGTAGACGGTGATGTCCGGGTACTCAGGCATGGAGGAAGCGGAGGATGTCGGCGAAGACCTGGTCGCGGTTGGTTTCGAGGAACAGGTTGTGGCGGGCGCCGGGGTAGAGGATCTTTTCGCGGCGGGAGGAGGAGGTGCGGTCGAGGAACGTCGGGTGGTGGGAGGCGAGACGGTCGTCGGCGCCGTGGAGCATGAGGAGAGGGGCTTCGATGGCGGCGGCGTTGGCGCGGACTTCCTTGACGACGCGGAAGAACATTTCGAGAGCGGGGCCGGTGGCGCGCTGGTGGAAGAGGGGGTCGGCGAGGTAGGCGTCGACGAGGGCGCGGTCGCGGGACACCTCTTTGACGCCGAGTTTGGGGGAGAGATTGGCTTTGGGGGCGAGGAGGGAGAGGAGCTTGCCGATGGCGAGGACGACGGGGGAGACGCCGACCTTGCCGAGCGTTGCGGCGACGGCGCCGAGGGGGATGCGGGGCTTGTGGTGGATGGCCCAATCGAGGACGACGATGGAGCCGAGGGAGAGGCCGATGACGGCGTCGGGGCGGACGTGCTCGACGACAGTCTGCATGTCGTCGCGGTGGGGTTGCCAGGCGGTGGGGAGTTCGCGTTCGTGGCCGTGGCCGGGGAGGTCGAAGCCGTGGCATTCGACTTGGGCGGCGGTGAAGGCGTCCCAGAGGAAGCGGTAGTTGAGCATGGCCTTGTGCTCGCCGTAGCCGTGGACATAGAGCACGCGGCGGCGGGACGCGGCCGGGGGCGTTACGCGGACGGCGCGGATGGGGCGGCGGGGGCCGGGGATCTCGTAGAGATGATCAGGAGAAGGGCCAGACACGTTCGATGGTCTTCGAGAGCATCCACATCTTGTCGTCTTCGTTGAGGAACTTCATTTCGTCGCGAACGACGGCGAGGGTTTGGGCGTAGGTGGCGTGGGGGAGGCAGACGGGCCAGTCGGTGGCCCACATGAGGCGTTGGGGGCCGAAGGCCTGGTGGAGGCGTTTGACGTGGGCTTGCGAGTCCGTCCAGGGGTAGGCCTGTTTGGAGAGCGCCCAGGTGTGGGACACCTTGACGAAGAGCTTGGGGTGGCGTTTGAGGGCGATGAGTTTTTCGAGTTCGGCGGGCTGGTCGACGGGGGTGTCGGCCATG
>CAYMTH010000046.1:8070-15235 GCA_964393235.1 uncultured Solibacteraceae bacterium
GAGGAGGGTGAGGTCGGGGAAGTTGTCGATGAGGCGGCGGATGTCGGGCATGCGGGAGATGGGGGCGAGGAGGGTCATGGGGACCTTGTGCTGTTCGCAGCGCTTGAAGAGGGGGCGCATGAGAGGGCCGTTGATCCAGTCGCCGGAGGCGTTGGCGGCGGGGCTCAAGCGGACGCCGCGGCAGCCGGCTTCGGTGAGTTCGGCGAGGTGTTCGGGGGCGTCGGGATTTTCGGGATTGACGCGGCAGACGCCCTGGAAGTACTGCGGGTATTGCTTGAGAGTGTGGAGCAGGAAGGAGTTGTCGAACATGTAGTGACGGACCTGGATGATGACCGTTTTGGCTACGTTGTTCGCCTTCATTAGCTCGATGAGCATTTCAGGGGACTTGTCGTCCTGGGGGTGGGAGGGGTTGCCCTTCCAGTAGGGGAAGCGCGGGTCGCGCTTGTAGACGTGGACGTGGGGGTCGAGGATTCGGTAGCTGGGAGCGGCGCTCATAGTGGTGGCGGCGGCGGTGGCGAGGAGGTCGCGGCGTGTCATGGGTGCAGGACCGTGACCGTTACTATACTGAAATTGTAGGGGACTGCATATGGCGGAATATGATTATGACCTGATCGTGATCGGCTCGGGGCCGGGGGGACACCGGGCGGCCATCCAGGCGGCGAAGCTGGAAAAGCGGGTGGCGATCATCGAGAAGAAGACGGTGCTCGGCGGGGCGTGCATCAACACGGGGACGATCCCGTCGAAGACGCTGCGGGAAGCGGTGATGCACTTGTCGGGGTGGCGGGAGCGGAGCTTTTACGGGTCGACCTGATCGAGGGGTGGGCGAGCCTGGCGGGGCCGCACAAGGTGCATGTGGAGGCGCTGGACCACCACGGGTCGCAGGAGTTGACGGCGGAGAGGATCATCATCGCGGTGGGGACGACGGCGACCAAGAGCGACAAGATTCCGTTCGACCACGACACGATATTCACGAGCGACGAGATTCTGAATCTGCCACGGCTGCCGAAGTCGCTGGCGGTGGTGGGGGCGGGGGTGATCGGGACCGAGTACACGACGATTTTCGCGGCGCTCGGGGTGCGGATCACGCTGATCGACAAGCGGCCGATGCTGCTGGATTTCATCGACAACGAGATCGCCGATTCGCTGGCGTACCAGATGCGGGAGAACCGCGTGACGCTGCGGCTGGGCGAGGAGGTGGCGTCGGTCGAGGTGATCGACGACGAGAACGGGAAGCGGGTGAAGATCCACCTGGCGAGCGGGAAGCAGATCAACGCCGAGAAGGTGCTGTACTCGATCGGGCGGACGGGGAACACGCAGAAGCTGGGGCTGGAGAACGCGGGGATTACGCCGGACGAGCGGGGGCGGATCCAGGTGAACACGCACTACCAGACGTCGCAGCCGCATATTTACGCCGTCGGAGACGTGATCGGATTTCCGAGCCTGGCGTCGACGTCGATGGACCAGGGGCGGGTGGCTGCGTGCCACGCCTTCGGCGTCGAAGCCAAGAGCGCGCGAACCTTGCTGCCGTACGGGATCTATACGATTCCGGAGATCTCGATGGTGGGGCGGAGCGAAGAGGAGTTGACGAAGGCCAATATCCCCTACGAAGTGGGCAAGGCGCGGTACCGGGAGATCGCGCGGGGGCAGATTATCGGCGACAGCACGGGGCTGCTGAAGCTGATCTTCCACCAGGAGACGCGGCAGCTGCTCGGGGTGCACATCATCGGCGAGGGCGCAAGCGAACTGGTGCACATCGGGCAGGCGGTGCTTTCCTATGAGGGCAAGATCGACTACTTCGTCGATACGGTGTTCAACTATCCGACGCTGGCCGAGTGCTACAAGATCGCGGCGCTCGACGGGTTGAACCGGCTGGGGTTCTAGGATTCGCTAAACTGGTAGAGATGTCCTTGAATAACGCGCAGCGCAAGCATTTACGCCGGTTGGCTCACAACCTGCAACCGGCGGTCCAGCTGGGCAAGAACGGGTTGACCCCGAACTTTTACAAATCGCTGGATACGGCGCTGGCGGCGCACGAGCTGTTGAAACTGCGGTTCACGAACCTGCAGGAGGAGCGCAAGGAGCTGTCGGCCGAGATCGAGGCGCAGACGGGCGCGACGCTGGTGTCGATGGTGGGGCACACGGCGATTTATTACCGCGAGAACCCGGATCCGGAGAAGCGGAAGATCGTGCTGCCGCGCGGCCGGAGCCGGGCGGAGAGCTCACTTCTGGCGGATTAGGTAGAGCGTGTTTTTGCCGCGCAGGTAGATTTCGCCGTCGGCGATGGCGGGCGTGGCGATGAAGAATTCGTCGGTCATTTTGTTGGTGGCGACGAGTTCGAACTTGTCGCTCATTTTGACCACCAGGACGTCGCCCTGTTCGGTGGAGACGTAGAGGTTGCCGTTGGCGGCGACGAGCGAGGCCTTGAGCGAGTAGGTGCCGGGGAGGCGCTCGGTGTAGAGCAGTTCGCCGGTGGTGGCGTTGATGGCACTGAGGATGCCGTTGTCGGTGACGAAGTAGAGGCGGCCGTTGTGGAGAACGGGCGAGGGCGTGTAGGAGTTGCTCTTGGTGTTCTGCCAGACGACGGCGTCGGTGCCGGTGAGGTCGCCGTCGCGGCCGAGCTTGATGGCCATGCGGTTGGGCTCGCGGTGGCCGCTCATGACGATGACTGTGTTGTTGTGGAAGACGGGCGCGGGGATGACGTTGGAGCCAAGGCCGGCGCACTCCCAGATCAGCTTGCCGGTGAGGAAGTCGTAGGCGCGGACCTTTTTCGAGGCGGCGACGACGATCTGTTTGCGGCCGCCCACGACGGTAACGGCGGGCGGGGCCCAGGAGCTGGGCTCGTCGCGTTCGATCTTCCAGATCTCCTTGCCGGTTTTCTTGTCGAGGGCGAGGAGGTAGCTGCCGTCCTCCTGGTCGAAGTTGAGCAGGAGTCGGTCCTCGTGGAGCACCGTGGGAACGCCTTCGCCGAAGGCGAGGCGCATGCGCATTTTGCCGAAGGTCTTCTGCCAGACGACGTTGCCCTTCAGGTCGAGCGCGTAGATGCCGCGGGAGCCGAAGAAGGCGAAGACGAGCTTGCCGTCGGTGACGGGCGAGTTCGACGCGAAGCTGCCGTAGCGGAAGTGGTAGCCTTCGTGGGGCGTGGCGGTGAGGAGCGTCTTCTCCCAGACCGTTTTGCCGGTCTTGCGGTCGAGGGCCATGGCGACGAACTTGTGTTCGACGCCCGCGGCGAAGCCGCCGCCGGCGCCGCCGCCTCCGCCTCCGCCGGCGGTCGCGGCGGCCGGTTCGGTGAGCGGGACGGCGGTGGTGAGGAAGACGAGATTGCCCCAGAGGACGGGAGAGCTGTGGCCGCGGCCGGGGATGGCGGCCTTCCAGACGATGTTCTTCGTGTCGGACCACTCGACGGGGGCGGTGCCGTTGGCGACGCCGGTTTCGTGCGGGCCGCGCCACTTGGGCCAGGCGGCCGGGTCGGTGGCGGCGAGAAGGGCGGGCGCGAGCAGGAGCAGAAGGGGGCGCATAGGGTTCAGGGCGTTAACAGTTTACCAAGCGTTACGGCGAATTCGCGGCCGAAGCGGAGGCGGTCGGCGATGAGGGGTTTGCGGCCGTACTTGGGTTGGACGGAGATGCGCTGTTCCATCAGGAACGCGGGCAGGCCGAACTCCTTATATAGACCCTGGACGACGGTCATGCGGCCGGTCATGCCGGCGGTGGTAGTGGTGTCGGAGTGGACGAGTTTGCGCGGGGGAGCGGTGGAGGTTTCGGGTTCGAGCAGGCGGAAGAGCTTTTCGGCGAGGGCGGTGAACTTCCCCGCCCCGCCGTTTTCGGGCGGGCCTTCGAGGTACTCGCTGGTTTCAGTGTTGTGGAGGGAGAAGACGAAGTCGATGGTCTTGCCGGATTGGAGCCATTTCTTTATGGCGGCGCGCTGGGCGGTGATCTCGGGCATCTTTTCGACGCCGTAGACATCCCAGTTGCGGTTCAGGTCGAAACCATACTTATTGAAGCGGACGCCGCCGCGGGCGACGCCGTCGGGATCGCACATGGGGTAGATCTTCCAGGTGATCTGTTGGAGGAGCGGCGCGCCTTCCGGGGAGAGGAGATGGCGGACGAGGCCTTCGCCGACCCAGGAGCTGCCCGATTCCCAACTGTGCTGGCGGAAGAAGAGCCAGACGGTTTTGGGGCCGGAGCCGAGGGTCCAGAGCGGGATGGGGCGGCCGTCAACGGTGCGGCCAGCGACCTCTTCAGTGAGCCGGGCGCCGGCCGCCTTGCGGAGTTCGGCGAGGTGGCGGTTGGTGTAGGGCGGGACGTGGGCGATCCAGAAGCGCTTCGTTTTCGGGGTGACTTTGAGGCGCATGCGGGGTTCGGCGGCGTCGTATTCGAAAGTTTCGATGTGGGCCCAGGTGCGGTTGTCGAAGCTGATGACGGGCGGGGTGTCGGCGGTGACGGCGCCGCGGTTGGGTTTGTAATTGTATTCGCCGGGGATGGAGACGAGGTCGATGGTGACGGGGGTGTTGGGGGTGGTATCGACCTGGAAGTAGTACCAGTTGGCCTGGCGGTTGCGTTTGTCCTGGTCGGTTTCGCCGGCGAGGTGGGCGCGGAGGTGGTGGGCGGAGACGGTTTCGACGCGGCCGAGGTTGCCGCCTTCGAAGCTCCAGCTGATGCGGGATTGGGCGGCGAGGGGGAGGAGAGCCAGGAAAAAGAGCAGGACGCGCATCCCCGTATGATAATTCACAACTGAAAATGCACCCTTCGGGCGCGGTTCAGCATATTCTGAGGGACGCATGTACAACGACAAAGAAAAAGATCCGGTTCATGAGCTGGTCCATTTATATGTCGACGGGGCGTTCGACCGGCGGGAGTTGATCTCGCGGGTGACGCGGCTGTTCGGCAGCGGCGCGGCGGCGACGGCGGCGCTGGGCGGCTATTCCGAGGTTCTGGCGCAGACGCCGAGCGCCTGCCCGGCCAATATCAAGGTCCCGCTCGACGCGCCCGACATCGTGGCGCGGGATATCGAGTACACGACCGGCGGCGTGCGGATGTTCGCGCACTTCGCTTATCCGAAGGGCGTGGACGGGAAGATGCCCGGGGTGATCGTGATCCACGAGAACCGGGGACTGGTGGAACATATTAAGGATGTCTGCCGGCGGATGGCGCGGGCGGGCTTTGCGGCGATCGCGCCGGACCTGCTGTCGCGGCAGGGGGGTGTGCAGGCGTTTCCGGAGCCGACGCAGCAGACGGCGGCCTACAACCGGACGACGGTGGACGAGCGGCGGATCGATTTGATCAGCGCGCTGGATTACCTGAAGTTTACGCCGTTCGTGCAGCATGACCGGATCGGAGTGGTCGGGTTCTGCGCCGGCGGGGCGAACACATGGGATCTGGTGGTGAATCTGCCGGAGCTGGCGGCCGCGGTGCCGTTCTACGGTCCGCCGCCGGCGGTGGAGACGATCGCCGGGGTACAGACGCCGGTCTTGATGATCTACGCCGAGCGGGACCGGGCGTTGACGGCGCGGATGGCGCCGATCATCACCGAGATGCTGACCCGGCAGAAGGTGTTCGGGGTGCGGATCTACGAGGGCGTCGGACACGCGTTCCACAACGACACCGGGGCGAACTACAACGCCGAGGCGGCCTGCGCGGCGTGGGCGGAGACGGTGGCCTATTTCAACAAGTGGCTGCGGGTGCCCGCCTGACGGCGGGGGGAGCAGCCAGCCCAAAGCGGGGAGAGCCGGGAGGCTCTCCCTTTTTTTATGGTTTTTCGGCGGCGGCCTTCAGCTGGGCCAGGCCCTTTTCGAAGTCGGGGCCGATCATCTTGTCCATGCCGCCCATGACGAGGCACATGGCCTTCGACAGGAAGTTCATGTCGCCCGACATGGTCCATTCGACGCGGGAGCCGGCGCCGGCGGGGGAGATGGTGAAATCGGTGAGGGCGGTGGAGGCGAAGGGCTTGATGAACTCGAGGTTGATCCGCACGCGGCGGCCGTCTTCGCTTTCGAGGATGGTCATGCGGCCCTCGCCGACCTTGTCGTCGCCGGTCCAGTGGTAGGCGGCGGTGGGTCCGGCGGCGGCGCCGGAGAAGGTGGTTTTCATGTTCGGATCGAGCTTGGCCCAGGGGGACCAGGCGTCCCACTTGTGGAAATCGTTGATCCAGGCGTGGACGGCGGCGGGGGGCGCGGCGATGTCGGCCGACCGGGTGACCCGGTAGGTATCGGGCTGCATGCCGATGGCGACCGCGAGAACGGCGACGAGGGCGGCGAGGACGAAAGCGGTGATACGCAGCATGGCCGGAAATGCTATCAGAAATGGAACAGGGCTGGGGGCCGACGCGCAAGTCGTTCATTCTTAGTGGGATCGGCGGGCGGGAGGGCATCTCCGTTCAACCGCGTATATTACCGTTCGGCCTCGTATATCCCCATTCGACGATCACTTGTTGGGCTGGACATTGGATCAGGGTAGGCTAAATCAACGTAGTCTATCCGTCTACGCTCGGACTCCAAACACTCTACAGGGAGCATATGCCCAAGCCCATCAAATTCGTCGAAAAGGCCGTCACCGTAACGGCGAACGTCGCCTGGCAGATCTTTGACCGGATGAACCAGATCAGCCCGAACCCTTCGTTCACTCCGAAGTGGTCCGATAAGCCGCTGCTGAAGAGCTACGAGAAGCAGAAGCCCACCCTGGGCTGGCCGCGCGAGACCGACTCGCTGTGCCCGAAGTGCATTCCGGAGTTGCGTAATAAGGTTGTCAACGGCGACGTGCCGGTCGAAATCCTGCTCAACGAGAAGCGCGGCGAAATCAAGGCCCGCATCATTGAGAAGGACGGCAAGATCGTCATGGAGAAGGAATGCCCGATCCATGGCAAGTTCGAAGATCTGATGTCGATCGACCCGGCGTTCTCCAAGCACCTGGAAGACGTGTTCCCCGGCCGCGACATCCGCGCGCACAACGACGAGAAGCTGCACAACCACGGTTCGTCGACGATCACGCACGGCCGCGGTTCGGTTCTGACGATCGATTTGACCAACCGCTGCAACATGATGTGCGATCCGTGCTTCATGGACGCCAACCAGGTCGGGTTCGTGCACGAACTGACGTGGGAAGACATCAAGACGCTGCTCGACAACGCGATTTCGATCAAGCCGCGCCGGCAGATGTCGGTGCAGTTCTCCGG
>CAYMTH010000047.1:0-6471 GCA_964393235.1 uncultured Solibacteraceae bacterium
TGCGTCCCAACAGGTTCCGCCGCCGCGCGCCGCCACGTTCCTGCAACGTCGCCGCCGCCTGCGCGGTCAGCTCCGCACGCAACGCCGCCAGGTCGCCGGCGAACTCCTGCTGCCACAGGATGCGGTCGCCCTCCCGCATCTCCGCGCGCGCCTTCCCCTCGCCGAGGCTGCCCGTCAGCGTGAAATCGGCCCGCGGGGCGAAGCCGAGCGGCTGCACCACCTGTATGTGAATGTTGTCCAGCCGGCCGAGCCCGGCCGCCACCTCCGCCGCGAACGCGCCGCCCAGCTCCGGACCGAACGGCAGCACCGCCACCGTCTTCAACGCCGCCGCCGGCTTCTCGTCCTCCGCCATCCAGAAATCCCACTGCCGCTTGCCGAAGCCGACGGTGCCCGCGAACAGAACCAGCGCCAGCGCGCCCACCCCCCAGCGCCACGGGACGGCGCGGCGGGCGGGCGCGGGTTCGGATTCGGGCACGGCTTCGACCGCCGCCGGCGTGTCCTCTTCCACCGTCACGGCGGTGACAAACTGGTACCCCACCTTGGGGAGGGTCTCAATAAAGACCGTGTCGCCCGCCACGCCCGCCAGCGCCCGGCGCAACTGGAAGACGTGCTGCGTCAGATTATTCTCTTCGACGAACGTGTCCGGCCAGACCCGCTCCTGCAGCTCCTGCTTGGTCAACGGCGCACCCGGGCGTTCCAGGAACGCGAGCAGCAGATCGAACTGCTTCGCCGTCAGCGGAACCGCCCGGTCCTGCCACTCCAACCGCCGCAACCCGGGGTCCAATCGAAATTCCGCAAATCGAAAAACGGCCATCGCGCAAAACACTTATCTTACCGAAACCCGTTGAAATCATTGAAAGTTAAGAACGATTAAGAACGAATGATTGGCCCCCGTCTCACGCCCCGTGGGAACCTGCCTTTCGATGTTCCGCATTCTTCCGCTCTTTTTATTCCCCCTGCTCCTGGCGGCCGCCAAGCCCGAAGCCGCCTGGAAAATCGAAGCCAACGGCGACGTCCGCTGGCATAAAGTCACCGCCATCGGCACCTACCTCTTCGCCACCGACAACGGCCTCTATTCGGTGAATACCGAGTCCGGCCAGTACCTGTGGAAAAGAGAGGACATGAAGAAGGTCCCCGAGTTCGCCGTCGAAGAGGTCCCCGGCGCGCCCCTGCTCTTCGTTGCCGACGACGAAGGCCGCCTCCAGAAATCGACCAAACTCATCGCCCTCGACATCATGACCGGCACCACCATCTGGGAGACCGAAAAGCTCCAGGGCCAGATGGCCGACCTCGTTCCCGACTACAACCACAACGCCGTCATCCTCTTCTCCGCCGCCTATGCCGGCAAGGCCAAACTCCAGATGCTCCACCTCGACATGGTGACCGGCAAACCGAACTTCGACCTCCAGATCGACGCCAAGGCCGACCTCTACCTCTCCGAAAAGAGCGGCCGCTTCTCCCAGCGCTTCGACCTGAACGGCCACGCCGCCCCCACCCTCGCCGGCGACGCCATCTACATCGCCTACGCCGGCCTGCACAAGGTCAATCTCAAGACCGGCAAGCTCGAATGGGGCTACGCCTTCGACGTCACCGAGAAGGCGTTCAAGCACACCAACGCCTCGCCCGTCGTCGCCGGCGGCCTGGTCTACTCCTCGGCCAAGGGCGTCATCCGCGCCTACGACGACGCCTCCGGCCAGCTCAAATTCACCTCGGCCGACTTCGGCGCCGCCATCCCGGAGATGATCGTCGACAACGGCACCCTCTACGGCCGCATGGGCGGGCTGTTCCTCGATCCGGCCAAGCGCGAGTACTCGCTCAAGAAGCCGGTCGGCGTCGTCGCGCTCGACGGCGCCTCCGGCCAGCTCCGCTGGCGCTACGAAGGCGCCAGGGAGTCGGTAACCAACATGCACCTCGACCGCGGCGCCAACGCGCTGCTCATCGCCGACGCCAAGAACCTCATCGCCCTCAGCCTCGACGCCAGCGGCAACAAGGTGAAGGAATCCTACAAGCTCCCCCTCGAGTTCAAGTTCAAATCCGGAGGCGCCAAAAAGGCTGCAAAGATGGCCGGGCGCTTCGCCCTGGGCGGCGTTCGGGGGCTCGCCCAGAAGGACCGGAGCGGGGAGGATGAGCCGATCGCGCTCATTCCCCGCTCCGACGGACAGTTGATCGTCCGCGGCAAGCAGCACCTGCTGCTGTTCAATCCCAAGTCCCGCCAGACCGGCTGGGGTTCCGCCTTCAAGGCGCCCGGCATCTCCAACTGGGCCAAGGTCGCCACCGTCGCCGCCTTCGCCATGCAGTACGGCGCCGCCACCGCCCAGGCCGCCAACTCCTACTACGGCACCTCGGAAAACCGCTGGGCCAACGAGCGCCGTTTCACCGCCCTTAACCAGTTCAACGCCGCCATGGCCAAGCGGTTCTCCGCCAACGCCGTCAACAGCAAGTACGCCTACATGCTCACCGACGTCGATACCGCCGAAGGCGACGGCCCGGGCATCGTCGGAGTCAACCTCGAAACCGGCGAGGCCGAGCGCGAGCTCTTCTTCGCCGACCGCGAACCGGATTATGTCGTCGACGAAAAGTCCGGCACGGTCATCCGCACCCACAAGGGCAAAGGCGCCATCGTCGCCCAGGTGGTCGAGTAGCGGCCAACGATTTATCCCGATTAGATCGCTAGAAGTCCTAACTCCATGCCGGACCCGCCCGCGGGGTCCGGCATTATTTTTCTCCGCCGCTGGAGATAGGCTAGAGATAGCCATGGACCGTCTCCCGACCGGCACCCACCCCTGCAAATGCGCCCGGAAACGCCACCGGGTCAAGTTCGTCGTCCTCACCGGCGGACCCGGCGGCGGCAAAACCGCCATCCTCGAAATGGCCCGCCGCTACTTCTGCCGCCACGTCGTGCTGCTGCCGGAAGCCGCCTCCATCGTCTTCTCCGGCGGCTTCCCGCGTATCGGCTCCGAAGACGGCCGCCGCGCCGCTCAGCACGCCATCTTCGCCGTGCAGCGCGAAATGGAACGGCTCGCCGCCTCGCTGGACGACGCCGCCGTCATACTCTGCGACCGCGGCACCATCGACGGCCTCGCCTACTGGCCCGGCTCCTCCCGCGCCTTCTTCTCCCAGCACGAGTCCACCATGCACGACGAGCTCACCCGCTATGCCGCCGTCATCCACGTCGAACCTGCCGGCCCGGAATCCTACGAACGCGCGGGCACCCGCGTCGAATCCTTCGACGAGGCCAAGCAGATCGACGCCCGCATCCGCCTCGCCTGGGACCGCCACCCCCTCCGCTACGTCATCTCCAACTCCACCAACTTCCTCGACAAGGCCACCCTCGCCCTCGAACTCATCCGCTCTCAGGTGCCCGACTGCTGCCGCACCCATTCGCACATCCCCGAGCAACGTTTGTAGGCCCCGGCGCCGTCATTAAGATACGATAGTTTTTTCCGAAGGAGGACCTCGCAATTGATCTATAAGAACGGACGCCGCGACTTCTTGAAAACCGGCGCTCTCACCCTCGGCGCCCCCGCCTACCTCTCCGCCATGCAGGCCACCAAGGCGATCAAGGTCGGCCTCGTCGGCTGCGGCGGCCGCGGCACCGGCGCCGCCTCCCAGGCCCTGAAGGCCGACGACGTCTCCAACCTCACCCACATGGCCGACGTCTTCCAGGAACGCATCGACGACTCCGTCGAACGCCTCCAGCGGATGCACAAGGACAAGGTGAAGGTCGAAAAGGCCAACATGTACGTCGGGCTCGACGCCTACAAAAAGCTGATCGATTCCGACATCGACGTCGTCCTGCTCGCCACCCCTCCCGGCTTCCGCCCCGAACAGCTCCGCTACGCCATCGAAAAGGGCAAGCACGTCTTCTGCGAAAAGCCCATGGCCGTCGACGGACCCGGCCTCCGCCACGTCATGGAGACCGTGAAAATGGCGCGCGAAAAGAAGCTGAACCTCGTCGCCGGCTTCTGCTGGCGCTACTCCAACTACATCGTCGAGACCTTCGACCGCCTCGCCAAGGGGCAAATTGGCGACATCGTCAACTACTACGCCGCCTACTACACCAACCCCGTCAAGCCCATGCCCCCGGCCGACACCCGCCCCGCCGGCATGAGCGACATCGAGTGGCAGATCCGCAACTGGTACAACTTCACCTGGACCTGCGGCGATTCCATCGTCGAGCAGGCCATCCACTCCGTCGACAAGGTCGCCTGGGCCATGAAGGACGCCCCGCCGGCTTCCTGCGTCTCCGTCGGCGGCCGCGCCGTGCCCGCCCATGGCGGCAATATCTACGACCACTTCGAAGTGAACTACGTGTGGCCCAACGGCGTGCGCGCCGCGGTCGCCTGCCGCCAGATCGAAGGCTGCCACAACGAGAACGCCGATTACATCATGGGCACCAAGGGCCAGATCATCATCGGCAAGGGCCCCAACCCGCGCATCATCGGCGAGAACCCCTGGACCTTCTCCGGCCAGAAGTACGACATGTACCAGCGCGAGCACGACCTGCTGTTCCAGGCCATCCGCAAGGGCGAAGTCATCAACGACGGCGACCGCATGTGCTCGTCGACGCTGATGGGCATCATGGGCCGCATGGCCGCCTACACCGGCCAGCAGATCACCTGGGAACAGGCGCTCAATTCGCAGGAAAAGCTCGTCCCCGAACCCATCGACTGGAACGGCAAGTGGGAACCGCACCCCCTCGCCCAGCCCGGCAAGACGCGGTTCATCTAAACGACGCAAATACGGAAACGGGGGCGGCCTGGCCGCCCCCGTTTTCATTTGGCATTCCGCTGGCCCCGGATTGCACCGGGACGTCTGGTAACATCCCGCTCGACCGAAGAACCAGATTTCTTTCTGCTCAGGTGGCCTTGTCTCGTTGATGTGTCCTGTTTGAGATATACTTCACGCTTCAGTGATCTGAGGAGCTGGCGAAAGCATTGTCAGGCATTCGGGCTGGAGACAAGTTCGGGCCATACGAAATCCTCGCCCTGGAAGGGTCCGGTGGAATGGGCACGGTTTTCCGCGCCAAGGACACGAGGCTGAACCGGACGGTCGCGATCAAGGTGATGCGTGGGCCGCACTCGGATCGGTTTGAACGGGAAGCCCGGGCGATTTCGGCGCTGAATCATCCCCACATTTGTTCAATCTTCGATATCGGAAAACATGAAGGGACTGCGTACCTGGTCCTCGAATATATTGACGGTAAGCGACTGAAGGGCCCGATGGCGCCCGCCGAGGCAATCGGCTTGGGAATCCAGATCTGCGCCGCGCTCGAAGCGGCTCACCGCAAGGGAATTACCCATCGGGACTTAAAGCCCGCCAATGTCCTTGTAACCCGGCAGGGAGTGAAGTTGCTTGATTTTGGGCTGGCCGAAGTCAAGGGGGAGCGCGCTCCACAGCTTTGCCTGGATGAAACGCCGACCGAGACCCTGCCTGAGGCTCAATTGATGGGAACGCCACAGTACATGGCCCCCGAGTTGATTGAAGGGAAAGAGGCGGACCGGCGGAGCGACATCTTCGCGCTGGGTTGCGTGCTCTACGAAATGCTCACCGGGCAGAAAGCGTTTCCCGGGAACTCGGCGTCGAGCGTGGCAACGGCAATTCTAACCAGGGAGCCAGCGCCGATTCCCGCGTTGCCGGGAGATCTGGGCTGGGTGGTGGCGACGTGCCTGCGAAAAGACCCCGATGAGAGGTGGCAGACCAGCCATGATGTGGGGCTTCAGCTGGAACGGATACGCAATGGGGCGGCTCCGGAAACCGCACTGGGTCGGCGGAGATGGATGACAGGGGCGGTCTTGTTCGCGGCAGTCCTGATTGCGGTGATCGGGATCTGGATTGGATGGGGGAGGACGTGGAACCTGGAAGCTCCCGAGGCGGTGCAGTTTCAGGTTTGGCCGGAGGAAGGGACGAGGTTTAGTTCGTTTCACGCGACGGTTCCGACGGCGCAAGTGGCTGTTTCTCCCGATGGGCGACAACTGGCTTTTGTTGCTTCCAGGCAAGATACCGCGATGCTGTGGATTCGGAAGCTCAGCGATAGCAGGTCGGTGGCGCTGGCGGGGACGGAAGGGGCAATCTATCCGTTTTGGTCTCCCGATAGCAAGACCATCGGGTTTTTTGCGAAGAACAAATTAAAGCGCGTGGATGCGGCTGGTGGCCCGGTCACCACGCTCGCCGATGTATCCATTGATCCCCGTGGTGGAGCTTGGATGCCGGACCAGACGATTATCTTCTCTCCCAGCAATCGTCAGGGACTTTGGCGGGTCGCTGCGGCGGGTGGGGCAAGCGAGCCGGTGGAATGTTCGATCGGCTTATACGGCACTTTTCCATCCGCCTTGCCGGATGGAAAGCGGGTGCTGTTCGGCGTCCGCCATCACGACGAAACGAAGCGAGGAATCTACGCCGGTCCGGTACGCGGGGGCAAAGCGGAAAAGCTCGTGGTGTCGGAAATGAGCGGCGTATACGCTGCACCCG
>CAYMTH010000047.1:6481-15117 GCA_964393235.1 uncultured Solibacteraceae bacterium
GGGCGTCGCTTCTCCGACGACGCGCCGGCGAGGGGTCGGCCTCCGCGACCGGCGTTCTGGCCCGCGGGGATGCATTGATTCCTGCGGGGTACCTGACGTGGTTCACGAGAGCTGGCGTCGAGGAGGAGACTGTCGGTGATTTCGGTGACTATTCCGATTTCCGGATAGCGCCGGACGGCCGGCGCATTCTCGCAACCCTGAACGAGCGCAATGGAGGTTCGCCCAAGATCTGGCTCCACGACCAGCACCGCGAATTAGTTAGTAAGCAAACGATGGAGGCATTCATCGTTGCGTCACCGGTTTGGTCGCCCCAAGGGGACTACTATATCTATCGTTCCAATCGAAACGGAATCATGGACCTGCGGAGACGCGAATTGGCCTCGGGCCAGGAAACCGACGTGCTGACCCCTGCGCAGCGAAAGGAACATAGGGACTCGGGCAATTTCGTGCCCGGGGACATAACGGCCGACGGAAAACACCTTATCTACACGACTGCGGGCACTACGGGATACGACGTTTACACCGTGCCCTTGGATGGCGGTGGCCTTCCGCGAAAACTCGCGGCAACTCATCACAACGAGATGCACCCAAGTGTTTCGCCGGATGGTCGCTGGTTGGCCTATTCTTCCGACGAGTCCGGGCGATTTCAAGTCTACGTCCAGTCGTTTGAAACAGGGAATCGGAAGGAACAGGTTTCCGCGGACGGTGGCGCCGAACCAAGGTGGAGCGCCGACGGGCGTCAGTTGTTCTATCTAAGTGAAGGCCAAATGTTAATGGCTGTGCCGTTCCGGGATGGAGAGCCAGGAAAACCGGCGGCGCTCTTCCAGGCGAAGACCCCGAATGACGTGAACCCGTACCGGCAGCGGTACGTTCCGTCGGCGGATGGACGGCGATTCCTGGTCTATACCGTTGATACGACGCAGCGGGCGAAGCCGATCATCGTAACGGTCAACTGGCTGGCATCAGTTAAGCGTTGATTTCCCTTTTGACCGCGTGCCGGCGCGCGCCGGGGAGGCGGAATCAGCCATCTGGTCAGGACAGCCAAACTTCTCGGCCCCCGGTAATAAACTCGTTCGGAGCTTTCGGGAAAGAACGCAGCCGGCCACAGGTGCGGGCGCAAATGTGCAGTGGCCTTGACGAGAATCCGTCCGAAGAGAACTCATCGTTTGACGCCATCCGGACTGGACTTCTCATCAGTCCCGCTTGGAGTAGTACCCCGTCTTATGCCGGAACACCAACCCCTCCCGCCCCTTCGCCCGCACCACCACCTTCCGGAACGTCCCGTCCCGCTCCCCGTTCGACGACGTGTACCCCAGATCGTACGACGCCCGCAGAATATCCGCGATCGCCCGGAACTGCGGCCGCAGATCCTCCGCCTCCGTCGCGTCCAGGTCCAATCCCCCCGTCTCCTTCGCCAGCCGCTCCATCACCCCCCGCCCGTACTTGTTCCGCGCCGTCCACCGCCCCTTCTTCAGCTCCGTATACCGCACGCAGAACACCTGCACCCCCTCCTGCTGCGCCGCCTCGATCGTCTCCATCATGTGGTGCGCGCTCGAATTGTCCTCCCCGTCGGAAAACAGAATCAACGCCCGCCGCCCCTCGTCCCCGCCCCGCGCCATCTCCTTCACCGAATAATAAACCCCGTCATACACCGCCGACCCCAAATCCCGCTGCTCCGCCGGCCCCACCCGCTCGTAATCCCCCCGTCCCTTCCCCTTCTGATACGCCTCCAGCCGGTCCGTGATCTCCTCCATCTGCCCCGTCAACGGCGCCACCATCCGCAGCTGATTCGCAAAACACACCAGAAACGCCCGGTCCCGCGCCTGCGCTACGTTCTTCAAGAACTCCCGCAAATCCCGTCGATGAGCCTTCAGAAAGTCCTCCTGGCTCCCCGATACGTCCGCCACCAGCCCCAGCGTCAACGCGCTCGCCCCGCCCGCCGAAAAGTGCGTAACCCGCTGCGGCACCCCGTCTTCCAACACTTCGATGTCGTCTTTCGTCAAATCCCGCACCAGCCGCCCCTGCCCGTCCCGTACCGAAAACGGCAGATTCACCAGCCGCACGTCCACGCGGATCGACGGCAACTCCTGCGCCAGCACCGGCGCCCCCAGCAAACCCAAGAATCTTCTCCGGACCATGTTTACAATACGGACCATCCGGCCAAAGGGTTCAGTAATATCCTGAAGGAAATATCATGCGCGTACCCCTCCTGTTCGTCTCCCTGTCCGCCGCGGCCTTCGGCCAGGTCGACTTCGCCAAACAGGTCCAACCCATCCTCGAGAAAAACTGTCTCGCCTGCCATGCCGCCAACCGCGGCGCCGGCGGCCTCAAACTCAACACCCGCGCCAACGCCGCTCGCGCCATCGTCCCCGGCGATCCCGCCAGGAGCCCCCTCCTCCGCACCATGGAAATCGCCCCCGGCCAGCCCCTCGCCATGCCCCCCGGCGGCCCCCAGGTCGCCGCCGCCGACCGCGAAATCATCCGCCAGTGGATCGCCGCCGGCGCCAAATGGCCCGACAACCTCGAAATCGGCAAAGCCCCCGCCAACAAGCCCAAGGACGATCTCGCCCTCGTCCAGAAAATCGCCGCCCGCCTCCAGAAACCCGGCCCCTTCCAGCCCTACAAACACACCATCCCCAACACCGTCGTCAGCTACGAAATGGTCCCCATCCCCGGCGGCGAGTTCACCATGGGCTCCCCCGCCACCGAAAAAGGCCGCAACCCCGACGAAGGCCCCCAGCGCAAAATCAAGGTCGAACCCTTCTGGATGGGCAAGTTCGAAGTCACCTGGGACGAATACCGCTTCTTCATGTTCCAGAACCTCGCCAACGAGGCCCTCGGCGCAGACCCCACCCTCGACGCCATCTCCCGCCCCACCAAGCCCTACGTCGAAATGTCCTTCGGCATGGGCATCAACGGCTTCCCCGCCATCTCCATGACCCAGCACGCGGCCAACAAATACGCCCAGTGGCTCTCCGCCAAAACCGGCCACTTCTACCGCCTGCCCACCGAAGCCGAATGGGAGTACGCCTGCCGCGCCGGCCAGACCGAGCAGCCCGCCCTCGCCGAAATCGCCTGGTTCGTCGATAACTCCAGCGAAAAATACCAGCTCGTCGGCAAGAAGAAGCCCAACGCCTTCGGCCTCCACGACATCCTCGGCAACGTCGCCGAATGGACCCTCGACCAGTACGACCCCAAGGCCTTCGAAAAGCCCCTGCCCCCCGCCGGTTACGTTCCCTCCGCCACCCCCTACCCCCACGTCTCCAAGGGCGGCGGCTGGTCCGACGACGCCTCCCGCCTCCGCTGCTCCTCCCGCCTCGGCTCCGACCCCTCCTGGAAGATGCAGGACCCCCAACTCCCCAAGAGCATCTGGTACCTCACCGACGCCCAATTCCAGGGCTTCCGTCTCGTCCGGCCGCTCAAAACGCCCACCCCCTCGGAGATGTTCCGCTACTGGAACAACGGCGTTGAGCGCGAATAAGCTCGATCGTTTCGAAGCCGTCGAACCCCACATGGGGACGCTCATCGGCGTCTCCCTCTACGCCCGCTCCGCCGCTCACGCGAAGGAGGCCTTCACGGCCGCCTACGCCCGCTGCGCCGCGCTCAACCGCATCCTCTCGGACTACCTGCCCGATTCCGAGCTCAACCAGCTCTCGGCAACGCCCCGCCCCGTCTCCCCGGAGCTATACCGCGTCCTCACCTTCGCCAAACAGCTCAGCGCGGCCACCGGCGGCGCGTTCGATGTCACGGTCGGCCCGCTGACGAAGCTCTGGCGCCAGCGCAAACCCCTCACCCCCGAAGCCCGCGCCCTCGTCGACTGGCGCGAACTCCACCTCGAAAACGGCCGCGTCCGTCTCGGCAAGCCCGGCATGAGCCTCGATCTCGGCGCGCTCGGCAAAGGCTTCGCCGCCGACGAGATGCTCAAAACGCTCAAGGAATCCGGCATCACCCGCGCCCTCGTCGCCGCCTCTGGCGACATCGTCACCGCCGATTCCCCGCCCGGCCTCCGCGGCTGGTCCGTCCACGCCGCCGGCCGCAAGTTGACCCTCCGCCACGCCGCCGTCTCCACCTCCGGCGACACCAACCAGTTCTTCGAAAAGGAGGGCCGCCGCTACTCCCACATCCTCGACCCCCGCCGCGGCGAATCCTTCACGGACGTCCTCGAGGTCTCCGTCGTCGCCCCCGACGGCCTCACCGCCGACGCCCTTTCGACCGCCGCCCGCGTCCTCGGCCCCGCCGCCATCGCCCCGGTGCTCAAACGCTATCGCGCCAGCCTCGTCGCCCGCTGAACGGGTATTCCCAGAAAGGACACTCATGATCACGAACATCGAGGACTACTTCACTGTCGGCTGCGGGCGGTGCGAGCGCTTCAATACGCCCGATTGCTCCACCCGTCGCTGGCTGGCCGGCCTCGCCGAACTCCGCCGCATCTGCCGGTCCGTCGGACTGACGGAGACCGTGAAATGGGGCCACCCCTGCTACACCCACGCCGGCCGCAACGTCGCCATCATCGGCGCCTTCCGCGACGACTTCCGCCTCACCTTCTTCCACGCCGCCCTGCTCCGCGATCCCGCCGGCGTGCTCGAACGCCAGGGTCCCAACACCCGCCATCCCGACGCGGTCCGCTTCACCGCCGACTCTCACGTCGCCGAACGCGAGCCCCTCATCCGCGCCCTCCTCGCCGAAGCCATGGACCACGCCGCGGCCGGCCGCACCGCCCCGCCTGACCACTCCGAACCCGACCTCCCCGCCGAACTCACCGAAGCCCTCGCCGCCGACCCCGAACTCGCCGCGGCCTTCCACGCCCTCACCCGTGGCCGTCGCAAGAGCTACGTCATCAATCTCAATTCCGCCAAGACCGCCAAGACACGCACCGACCGCATCGCCAGATTCCGAGAAAAAATCCTCGCCGGCAAAGGTGCCCTGGAGCGGTAAGGCCTGCCGAAGAGGAGCTCGAGGCTCCTCTTCCAGGTCCGGATCTCACCAGCCCCGCGCACCCCTCGCCTCCCTCGATACTGCTCAGGCGTTCAAGCACGCGACTAGTACTAGTGGTCCTAGAAATATTAAGGGTAGCGGTTCAGGCCCCCACTGCGCAATCCCCCCTGCCGCGGCGGTGGCACTTCACTGCATATTCGGAATCGCCGGCACGCTGAACCCGACCGCGAACACCCACCCCAGCACGGACGATCTCTCAAACAATACCGTCTTCCGCATGTTCTGGAAAACGTACTCCACCGTACCGCTCGGCTGCGAGAGCATCTGGACCACGGCGGCCTTCAACGTCTCCGAGCCCATGTCCGACGGGTATTCGAACATCAGCGTCGGGCTGCGATGCAGCGCCGTCTGGCCGGTCCCGTCCAGCGCGTAGAACACCGCGGCCGCCGGCAGTTGCATCGTCTGGTCGATCTCCTGCGAAAGCTGGTCCACCGAGTACGAGACCCCCACGCCCCCGATCACCTGATTCCCGTTGCGCACCGGTTGGGCCACGATCACCGACCGCTTGCCGGTCGACCGGCTGATCACCAGTGTCCCCAGCACGGTCTGTCCGGCCATGAGGCCGGGGAAGTAGGAGCGGTCGGAAAGGTTCAGGCCGGTGAACCCCAGTTCGACCGTGTAGTAGAACCCGTCGGGCCGCACGAACCAGATCGCGTTGGCCGGAATGTTGGTTGCGCCGAGGGCTTCCAGGAGACCCTTCATGTTGTCCCAGACGCCGCTTTTCGCCGCGTCGGTGGCGGCGATCACGCTGAGCGCCCCGGCGACGTCGCGCAGTCTCCACTCCGCCAGCGCGCGGATCCCGTGCAGCGCCACGCGCGCGTCCACCTGTTGCGGAGTCGCATCGGAGTTCCAGCAGTCGTTGACGATCTTCCAGTCGCCCCGTTCCCGCCGGAAGGTCATGAGGTACTTGCCCGTGAGCAGGGTGGAGGCGCCGCCGGTCTTCGGGGTGTCGACGCGGGTGTAGTTTCCCCGCAGCCACGCCAGATCGGCCAGCGCACGAACCTCGCCGGCGTGCAGGGTAAGGAAGGAATGGGTAGCGGCGAACTGTGCCGCGTATCGCTGTTGGATGGCTGTTTTGCCGGTAACGGCCGGTTCCCCGGGCGGCATCCACACCGCGTCGTTGGCCAGCAGGCCGGCGAGAGAGGGGGCGTTGGCCGCGTTGTAGGCGTCGGTAAAATCCCGCCGCAACTCGTCGATGCGCGCGGTGGGGGTGTTCGCAAAGAGGGAGGCCGCCAATCCGATCACAGCCAACCTGCCCGCATATCTCGAAGCAAACATAACATCACTCCTGGCGGCCTACGTGCACGCCAGACGCCATTCGGGAATCACGCGTCCGCGCAAAGACGGGCCATTTGATCTCCCTCAACCGACCAGATCTGCGTAGATTTACGCAAACGAGTCCCCACGCTTCGCAATTTCACCCACCGGCCAACACCCCCCTACCGCCCCCCCGGCAACATCTCCCCCGCCTCCACCGCAAACCCCATCCAATTCCCCTTCGGCGGCAGCGGACAAGTCGCATACGGCGTAAACACGCACGGCGGATTCTTCGCCTGATTAAAATCCGGCTCCGCCCCGACCCCCGACGGCAGCGGCGCATACAAAAACCGCCCCGCCCCGTACGTCCCCTTCCCCGCCGTCTTGTCCTTGAAAATAAAGAACAACTGCCCCTCGTCCTCCACCGGCTCCAGCCGCACCCGTTGCCCCCGCAGCGTAAACTCCACCACCCCCGGGCTCACCATCTTCTGCGTATTCCCCGTATGGTCCGCGAAGTTGATCGTCCGCGGATACCGGTGCGCAATAAACTTCGCCCGCACCTTATACTCCCCCCGCACCGGATACCACCGCGTCCCCTGGAACTCCCGCCGGAACCGGCTCTCCGCATCCCGCACCCGCACCCCGAACTTCCCGTTCCGCTCGATCGCCACCAGCCGCATCCCCTCGATCTCCACCGTGTCCGGATCCCCCGACGTAGCCGTCCGCAGCGCCCGCCTCACCCCGCCCAACCCCCGCACCCGCACCGTCCGCCCGTCGAACAAAAACACCCCCGCCCGCTCCGGCCCTCGCTCCAGCGCGATATCGTTCCCGTCCCCCCGCCCGCACACGTTCTCGCCCTCTTTCAGCCAGAACAACCCGGCCACGCTCAGCCATCCCGTATAAGGCGCCCGGAGCCCCTCTTCGTACTTTTTCCGCCACTCTTCTACGGACGCGGTATGCGGATCGGCGGCAAGCACGACAAGGCCGATGGCCGCCAGCCAAACCTTTCGTGTCACCATACTTCATGGTATACATCGACGTGTCCATGCGCTGCGCCATCCTCCTCCTCGCCTTAACCCTCCCCGCCCAGGACTTCTCCAACATCAACATCGAAAAGGTCGCCGGCGGCTTCACCTTCACTGAGGGCCCCGTCTGGTCCCGCGACAACTACCTCCTCTTCTCCGATCCCCCCGAGAGCAAAATCTACCGCCTCGGCACCGAAGGCAAGTCCCTCTTCCGCGAAGCCTCCAACGGCGCCAACGGCAACACCTTCGACTCCCAGGGCCGCCTCTACACCTGCGAATCCAAGTCCCGCCGCGTCACCCGCACCGACAAAAAGGGCAACATCGAAGTCCTCGCCGACAAGTTCGAAGGCAAACGCCTCAACGCCCCCAACGACATCGTCGTCCGCAAAGACGGCCACGTCTATTTCACCGATCCCGCCTTCGGCGCCCAGGCCGACTCCCGCGACCTCGACTTCTACGGCATCTACCACCTCCCCCCCAAAGGCCCGCTCACTCTGATCGCCAAGACCCCCGGCCGCCCCAACGGCATCGCCCTCTCCCCCAACGGCCGCCCCCTCTACGTCGCCGATTCCGACGAACGCCCCATCCGCCTCTTCGACGTCGCCGCCAACGGCGCCGCCTCCAACGGCCGCGTCCTCGTCGCCAAAATCGACGGCCCTCCCGACGGCATCCGCACCGACGACAAAGGCAACCTCTGGGTCACCTGCAACAACGTCTCCGTCTACGGCCCCGACGGCAAGTTCCTCAACAAGATCGACTTCCCCGAAACCCCGCGCAACATCACCTTCGGCGACGCCGATTTCGGCACCATCTACGTCACGGCGCTCAAGTCCATCTATCGGGTCCGTCTCACCGGCATCAAGGGTTCGGTGCAGTATTGAGCGATAACCGGCAGTATCCGCCCCGCCCCGTTCTCGGGGTCGGCGCCCTCATCCTCGAAGGCGACCGCATCCTCCTGGTCCAGCGCGGCAAAGAACCCTTAAAGGGCTACTGGTCCCTCCCCGGCGGCGCGGTCGAGACGGGCGAAAAATGCGCCGACGCCATCGCCCGCGAGGTCCTCGAGGAGACCTCCCTCACGGTCACCGTCGGCCCCCTCGCGGAGGTCTTCGAGCGTCTCATGCACGACGCCGAAGGCCGCACCGAGTACCACTACGTCCTCCTCGACTACCTCTGCACGATCACGGCCGGCACCCCCGCCCCCGGAGACGACTCCGCCGCCGTCGCCTGGTTCCACCGCACCGAGCTGCCCTCGCTCCACATGACCCCCGGCACCCTGGAAGTAATCGAGCGCACCTTCGCCCGCCACGGCACCCCCCAGGCCTGACCGATCCCCCGACCGTCCCCAACCGCCACTCCGGG
>CAYMTH010000048.1:0-8552 GCA_964393235.1 uncultured Solibacteraceae bacterium
CACCAGGAAGCCGGCACGTTCCGTGCCATGACGAGCAGTAACGTCCCCGCCGGCTTCTCGGTGTTCTTCTAAGTCGCTACCAGACCTTTGAGAAACTCACCACCAGGAAGTTCTGCGGGCGGTAATCGACTAAGTAACCGTCGATGAACCCCCGCCGGCAGCCGGGCGCCACCGGACCGTAGTCGTCGTAATACATCGCCGGCGCCGGACGGATCCGCGCCCGGTACGCCACCGGCATCACTCCGTACGCCGGCGCCCAGCCGTAATACACCGGCGGCGGCGACGCATAGTAAACACGCCCCGGCGGGCCGTAGTAGCGCTGCTTATAGTGTCCATGGGCATGACCGCGGCCCCGTCCCCGGCCATGTCCATCGGCCATCACGGCGGGGGCGGCGGTCAAAAGCAAAATCATGGCGAAGATCCATCTACGCATGAAAATACCTCCTTGCCCTTCGACGCGCCCAGCCGGCCTTACCGTTGCACGCGCACCCGGACTTCACGCACGTAAACGGACTTCCGCCCCGACGGCGGGGTAAACCACGAGTAGGCAATCAGAAACCGGTCCTTCCCCAACGGCAGCAACGACGTATACCCGCACGAATCGGCCTGAATCTTTCCCCGGTCCGGCACCGGCACCAGTTCCTTCGCCGCCGTCCAGGTGCGCCCGCCGTCCATCGACACCCGCACATCCACCCCCGGGCGCCCCGACGAGAGCACCAGCGCCCCGTTGCCCAACTGCAGCAACCGCGGCAGTACGCCCGTTTCCGTGAACGCCTCCGGCTTCGACCACGTCGCCCCGCCGTCGCTCGACCACGTCCGGTACATCGGCCCCACCCCGTTCCCATCCGTCGTCCGCAGCACGCCGAACAGCCGGCCGTCCCGCAACAGCTCCAGCGCCGGTTCGGTGAAGCCGTCGCGCCGCCGGTCGGGCTCGTCGTACAGAATCTCGCCCACCTTCCGCCACGTGCGCCCGCGGTCCTCCGATTGATAGCTCGCCGCCGAGGTGAACGGCACCGGCTGCTTCCGCGAGTAGTAGGGGTAGGTCAACGCCACCAGCCGTCCGCCGCGCAGCCGCTTCATGTCGCCCCACCAGATTTGCGGGATCAGCCCGCCGGTCGCGTACCGCAGCGCGTCGGGATCGTTCAGCCCGAAGCTCTCGCCCCGCCACGCGCCGCCCGTGAACCGCTGGAAATAGATGTTGCGCAGCCGCTCCGGCAGCTCGCTCAACAGGTACAGCTGAAACGGTGTGCGATAGCTGACCCGCTCGGCGCGCTGCCGCGGCAGTTGTACCTCGCTGACCGGCGTCGCGGCCACCGTGTCGGTCCGCAGGTGCTCGCCCTTGCCGACGCGCAGCCCGTAGGCGCGGTCGGCGGCCGCCGGATCCTCGCGCCACGTCCGCCCCTGGTCGCGCGATACGAACACCTTTCGCGCTTTCCCGTAGGACGCCGCCGAGTCCGGCTCCACGTGCACGAACAACAGCATCTCGCCCCGCGCCCCGGCCTCCAGGGTAGGGAACTGCCACCGCCCCCACCGCCGCTCCCCCGCCGGCCCTTCGGCCACCAGCCGCGGCTCGCCCATCTCCAGCTGCGCCTGCGCCAGCAGCGCGGCCTGCGCCAACCACAATACCCATCTCGACAATCTGTTATTCTCCCTTTCCTAACCGGTTTGGAATCCTGATATACTCGCGCCGTTCAGGAGGTGGCCCTTGCTGTCCACACGCTTTACTGGCTTGACTCTTATTCTGACCGGAATGCTGCTGACGGCCCAAGTGCAACCGGTCGGCACGGTGGACGGCTTCGTCGCCGACAGCTCCGGCGGCGCGTTGCCCGCCGCCAAGGTCACCCTCAAGAATGTCGATACGGGCATCGCCCGCGACACGCTGACCAACGAGAACGGGAACTACTTCTTCCCCCTCGTCAATCCGGGCCGTTACGAAGCCTCGGTGGAGAAGGCCGGCTTCAAGAAGTCGATTCAGGAGGTGACGGTCCGCACCGGCATCCGGTCCACGGCCGACTTCGCGCTGCAGCTCGGCCAGGTCACCGACTCGGTTCAGGTCACCGGCGAATCGCCGCTGCTCGAAACCTCCACGGCCGCCGTCAGCCGCAACATCAACCAGCGCACCGTGCAGGACATGCCGCTGCTTGCCCGCAACGTCCTGATGCTCGTGAACCTCGCGCCGGGCATCACCAACAACGCCCCCACCTCCAACACCACCGGGCTCATCGACATCGACAGCGTCTCTTACACCTCCGCCTCCGGCGCCAACAACCGCACCAACGAATTCCTCATGGACGGTATCCCCAACAACGTCTCCGACCGCGTCGCCTACATCCCCTCCGTCGACGACGTCGAAGAGTTCACCGTCTCCACCAACGCCCTCGACGCCGAGTACGGCCATGGCGGCGGCATGTACGTCAACGTCGTCACCAAGGGCGGCACCAACGCCTTCCACGGCAACCTCTACGAGTTCTTCCGCAACGACAAGCTCAACGCCAACGGCTTCTTCTCCAACCGCGCCGGCTCGCGCCGCCCGGTCTTCCGGTTCAATCAGTTCGGCCTCACCGCCGGCGGCCCCATCGTCAAGAACAAGACCTTCTGGTTTATGAACTTCGAAGGCCTGCGCCAGCGCACCCCGCGCGCCTACCGCTTCACCGTCCCCACGGCGCTGCAGCGCCAGGGCGACTTCTCGCAGACCCTCAACGTCGCCGGCGCGCCCTTCCAGATCGCCGACCCGCTCACCACCACGCCCGCCGGCGCCCGCACGCTTTTCCCCGGCGGCCGCATCCCCGCCAGCCGCCTCAACGCCGTCTCCCGCGCCGTCATCTCGCGCTACCCCGCCGCCAACCTCCCCGGCGACCCCAACACCGGCGCCAACAACTACTTCAGCGAAGTGCCCGCGCCCTACGACGGGGAGAACTACTCCGTCCGCATCGACCAGAACTTCCGCAACCACCGCATCTTCGGCCGCTGGTCCGCCAACCAGGGCTTCCCCGGCACGCCCACGCCGTGGGACATCGGCGAAGGCGGCGTCGGCGCGCTCGAAGGCAACAATCGCGCCCAAACCTCCATCGGCCTCAGCGATGTCATCACGTTCGGCCCGGCCTTCGTCGTCACCGCGCAGGGCGGCTTCACCCGCTGGACACAGCAGGGCACGCACCCGAACTTCGACCAGACGCAGATCGGCATCCCGCAGTCGCTGATCAGCCAGATGCAGCAGAACATCTTCCCCCGCTTCAACATCGCCGACAGCTACTACATCGGCTCGAGCGAAGGCCGCTGGTACGAGCACACCAACACCTTCTCCTTCAATCTCGGCGTCTCCATGAACCGCGGCAGCCACAACATGAAGTTCGGCTTCCAGAGCCAGGTGAAGCAGAACAACTCCCAGGGTGCCCAGCGCCCCGGCGGCGAGTACAACTTCGACCGCGCGTTCACGCAGCCCAACGCCTTCCAGCCCGGCAACAATCTCGGCAACGGCATCGCCAGCTTCCTCCTCGGCACGCCCGCCAGCGGCCTGCTCAATCTCCGCGCCGCCACCGCCCCGCAAAGCCCCTTCTACGGCTGGTATTTCCAGGACGACTTCAAGATCACCTCGAAGCTCACGCTGAACCTCGGCCTCCGTTACGACCTGATGCTCGGCATCACCGAACGCTACGACCAGAACAATCTCGGCTTCGACCTCAAGACGCCGAACCCCATCGAAGCCGCCGCCAAAGCCGCCTACGCGCGCGCCCCCATCCCTGAACTCGCCGCCGGAGATTTCATCGTCCGCGGCGGCCTTTTCTTCGCCACCAAGGACAACCGCCGCAACGTCGTCGCCGACAAGACCAACTGGCAGCCCCGCCTCGGCCTCGCCTACCGGCTCTTCCCGAAGACCGTCCTCCGCACCGGCTACGGCATCTTCTACTCCGGCTGGTGGCAGCCCTTCGTCAACGCCACGGGTTTTTCCGCGCAGACCGACATGGTCACCACGCTCGACGGCGGCCTGACGCCGAACGACACGCTGTCGAACCCCTTCCCCAACGGACTCGTGAAGCCCACCGGCGCCAGTCTCGGCCTCCGCACCCTGCTCGGCCAGACCCTCTCGCCTTACGACTACGACCGCAAAAACATCCGCAACGACCGTTGGAGCTTCGGCTTCCAGCACGAGATCCGCCGCAACCTGCAGGTGGAGCTCAACTACGTCGGCCAGCGGGCGCCGAACCTCATCACCTCCACCAGCGCCAGCGACTCCGGCAAGGTGATCAACGCCGGCTGGAACGGCACCGGCGGCACCTTCGACCAGCGCTACTACTCGCTCGGCGCGCGCCTCAACGCCCGCATCCCGAACCCCTTCCTCGGCCTCATCCCCGCGCCCAGCAACCTCGCCGGCTCCACCATCACCGTCGCCCAGATCCTCAACCCCTACCCGGCCTTCGGCAACATCAACCTCAACCGCACGCCCGGCGGCACCAGCCACTACCATTCGCTGCAACTGAGCGGCACGCAGCGCTTCGCCGGCGGCGCCATGATCCAGTTCGCCTATACGTTCTCCAAGCAGATCGAAACGCTGCGCTACATCGAGGCCTCCGACCCCGCGCCGTCGAAGATGATCGGCCAGTTCGACAACCCGCACCGCTTCTCCTCCGGCATAATCTATGAGGTCCCCGTCGTGGCCTCGTGGAATCCCGTGCTTAAGAAGGTCGCGGGCGGCTGGCAGTGGTCCGCCATGTACATTTACCAGACCGGCGCCGCCGTTGCGCTTCCCGCCGCCGTCGCCACCGGCGTCAAGCCGGACCTGGAGAATCGCGGCATCATGAACTGGTTCAACGGCGCCTCCATGGCCGTCCTGCCGGCCTTCTCCGCCCGCCGCAATCCCTACTTCTGGACCGGCCTCCGCGGCCCCGCCATGAACAACTGGGACATGGGCTTCATCAAGAACACCCAGCTCACCGAGCGCTTCAAGCTGCAGTTCCGCGTGGAGATGATCAACGCCTTCAACCGCGTCTGGTTCGGCGGCCTCAACACCGGTATCACCAGCCCCACCTACACGCAGCTCACCAGCCAGGCCAATCAGCCGCGAAACATCCAGCTCGGATTAAAGTTAAACTTCTGACATATGTTTCGTAAGCCCTCCGCGCTGCTGGCCCTGGTGCTGGCCGCGGTACCTATGTCCGCGCAAAAGCCTCCGCTCTGGTCCCAGAAGCCGGTCACGCGCCCCGCCATCGACGACGCTTCCCGCAACCCCATCGACGTCCTCGTTGCCCGCAAGCACGCGCAGAAGGGCCTCCGCCCCGCTCCCCGCGCCGATAAACCCACCCTCCTCCGCCGCCTCCACCTCGACCTCACCGGCCTCCCGCCCACGCCCGCCGAACTCGACGCCTTCCTCGCCGACAACTCTCCGAACGCTTACGAAAAGGCGGTCGACCGCCTCCTCGCCGATCCGCAGCACGGCGTCCGCTACGCCCGCCACTGGCTCGACGTCCTCTCCTATGCCGACGTCGACGAAAACATGCTCGCCGAGCGGTCCATCTACCTCTGGCGCGACTGGCTCATCCGCGCCCTCAACCGCGACCTCCCCTACGACCAGTTCGTCCGCGCCCACGTCGCCGGCGACCTCTCCCCCCGCGCCGACGACTTCTTCGCCACCGCCTTCCTCACCCGCGCCGTCCGCAATCCCAACGACCCCAACGAGGACCTCGCCACCGAGGCCACCGAGAAAATATCCTCCGCCTTCATGGCCATGACCACCGCCTGCGCCAAGTGCCATGACCACATGTACGACCCCATCCTCCAGCGTGACTACTACGCGATGAAGGCGCTGTTCGACCCGCTCGTCCCCGACAAGCGCAACCTCGCCACGCCCGACGAGATCGTCCGCCACGAAGAGCTCCTCGCCAAGTCCCGCGCCGCGCAAGCCGTCATCCAGCAGCGCGTCGACTCGATCGCCAAGCCCTACGATCAGAAGATCATCGACGATCGCGTCGCCTTCCTCCCCCCCGACGCGCAGGCCGCCTACCGCAAGCCCGCCGCCGAGCGCACCGAAGCCGATCGCAAACTCGTCGCCCAGTACGCCGCCGTCGTCGATCCCGACCCCCGCGCCCTCCGCGACACGCTCCCGCTCGACAAAACCGTCCTCTACGAATGGACCCGCTCCGCCGGCGTCCAGCTCCGCCGCGACACCCCGGTCCTCCCGCACTTCTGGGCCGTCCGCGCCGACGCCGCCCGCACCGCCCGCAAGAACCACATCTACATCGGCGGCGACCTCGCCAAGAAGGGCGCCGAAGTCCAGCCCGGTTTCCCCTTCGCGCCCGCCGGCGTCACCTTCAGCGGCGACCGCCGCCAAGCCTTCCTGAACTGGCTCACTGCCCCCGACAACCCCTTCTTCGCCCGTGTCGCCGTCAACCGGCTTTGGCAGTGGCACTTCGGCGACGGCATCGTCGCCACCCCCTCCGACTTCGGCCGCACCGGCCAGATGCCCACCAATCCCGAACTCCTCGACCTGCTCGCCAGCGAGTTCGTGGCGAAGAAATACAGCATGAAGGCCATGCACAAGCTCATCGTGATGTCGGAGACCTACCAGCGCGCCTCCGCCGCCACGCCCGAGCTCCGCTCCGCCAACGAGCCCGTCGACCCCGCCAACAAGCACCTCTGGAAGTACCCCGTCCGCCGCCTCGAAGCCGAGATCGTCCGCGACTCCATGCTCGCCGCCGCCGGCACGCTCGACCTCTCCATCGGCGGCGTCTCCTTCCGCGGCGAAGGCATCAACGAACGCCGCGTGATGAGCGCGGCCCGCACCGGCAACTACGACAAACGCTCCAACCGCCGCGGCATCTACATGGGCCGCGGCGCCGACGCCTCCATGAACATGATGCCCGCCTTCCTCACGACGTTCGACGCCGAGGACGGCCACATCCCCTGCGCCCGCCGCGAACGCACCGTCACCGCGCCGCAGGTGCTCTACATGCTCAACGGCAACCTTCCGCAGGAGGCCTCGCGCGACCTCGCCGCCCGTATCTACCGCGAAGGCGGGCCGCGCCCCGTCGACAAGGTGAACTTCGGCTTCAAGGTTGCCCTCGGCCGCCCGCCCTCGCCCACCGAGCGCGACGCCGCCCTGTCCTATCTCAAGACTGCCCAGCCCGCCGAACTGAACGGCTTCGCCTGGATGCTGCTCAACCTGAGCGAGTTTGTGTTCCTGCCATGATCTTCGACTCCCCCCTGTCTTTTGAATCCAGCCGCCGGTCCTTCCTGCGCCAACTCCGTTTCGGCGTCGGCGGCGCCGCGCTCGCCTCCCTGTGGGCCGAAGATTCGAAGTTCATCCGGCCCGGCGCCGGGCCGCACTTCGCGCCCAAAGTGAAGTCGGTGATCTTCCTGTTCATGTGCGGCGGCGTCAGCGCCATGGACACCTTCGACCCGAAGGACAACAAGCATGCCGGCCGCATGCTCGAAACCAAGAACTCCAACGACGGCAAGCCGCAGCTGCGCCCCGTGCTCCACTGCCCGCGCGTCTGGACCCGCTACGGCCAGAGCGGCACGCCCGTCTGCGAGTGGTTCCCCCACATCGGCTCCGTCATCGACGAGATCGCCGTGGTGCGCTCCATGTGGTGCCACGAGGTCGGCCACTTCCCGGCCTGCTGGGAGATGTCCACCGGCCACCGCAACCGCATCTTCGACCATCCCGCCACCGGCGCCTGGATCAGCCACGCCCTCGGCTCGGCCAACAAGAACCTGCCCACCTACGTCGCCATGGGCAAGCCCTCCGCGCCCGCGCAGTCCACCGGCGGCTACCTCGGCGGCGCCGAATCGGCCACGCCGTTCCTGGCCGGCGATACGCCGCTCGAGAACCTCCGCCTGCAGCCCGGCATCGGCCGTGCCGAGCGCGACCGCCAGATGGAAGTCCTCGCCCGCCTCAACCGCGAGTTTCACGAACGCCACGCCTTCGACGCCGAGGTCGCCGCGCGCTCCCGCGCCTATGAGCTCGCCGGGTCGCTGCAGGTGGCCGGGCCCGAGCTCGTCGACTTCTCGAAGGAGCCCGCCCACGTGCGCGCCATGTACGGCGTCGGCGAAACGGACACCGACGATTTCGGCCGCCAGATGCTGCTCGCCCGGCGCCTGGCCGAGCGCGGCGTGCGGTTCATCCAGGTCTCCCACGGCGGCGGCATGGGCAACGGCAAGTGGGATTCCCACGAGAACATGAAGGACCATGGCCCGCTCGCCCGCCAGACGGATAAGCCCATCGCCGGGCTGATCAAGGATCTGAAGCAGCGCGGGATGCTCGAATCCACCATGGTCGTCTGGGCCACCGAGTTCGGCCGCACGCCGTACTCGCAGAACGACGTCGGCCGCGACCACAACCCCCACGGCTTCACCTGCTGGTTCGCCGGCGGCGGCGTCAAGGGCGGCATCGTCCACGGCGCCACGGACGATATCGGCTACAAGGTGGCGGAAAAACCGCAGTACGTCACGGACCTGCAGGCGACCATCCTCAAGCAGATGGGCCTCGACTACAAGCGCATGTCGGTCGTCGTCAACGGCCGCCCGCTGCACATGATCGAAGAGGGCTCCGGGCCGAT
>CAYMTH010000048.1:8652-11184 GCA_964393235.1 uncultured Solibacteraceae bacterium
CGGTCGTCGTCAACGGCCGCCCGCTGCACATGATCGAAGAGGGCTCCGGGCCGATCGAAGCGATTCTGGGCTAATCGCCGGCCGCGCCCGCCCGAATACCGGGATCGATCCCGGCCCCCTACAACACCCGGAAAATATCCACCACGATCTGCGTCCCCTTCAGCACGATCGCCGCCCGGCCGCCGATAAAGCCCCGGTCGTACTCCGGCCCCAGCGGCGCCAGCCCGCCCAGCAGATCCGGCGGAAACGGACTCCACATCCGCTTGTCCAACCCCGGCGGCAGCCGCCCGTTCCGCCGCAGCTGCTTCTCCAGTCCAGGCGGCAAATCCCCGCCCCGCTTCGCCAGCCCCGGCGGCAGGTTCGCCGTGCTCTGCCGGCGCGCCCAGTCGCTGATCCGCGCCCGGTCCGCCGCACTGAACGAAACGGCAAGGGCCGCGGTATCCCCGCGGCCCTTGCCCTTTCCTTTGCCTTTGCTGTTCCCCTGCGCCAGCGCCACCGCGCCGCCGCAGGTTATCGCGAACAGAAGGCGTCGCGTCACTTCCGGCTCCGCACGCCCGACGAAACCGTCCCGTCGTACAGCGCGTTCCCCTGCGGTCCGTACCGCTTATCGAGCTTGTCCCAGCTATTCGACAGCCGCCCGTTCAGATCCCAGTAGAAGACGCCGTCCTTCATCGTCATCTCCGCCACCAGGTTCAGATTGCCGCCCATCTTCGCGCCGTAGACGTCCACGAACCCGAACGTCCCCTTCTCCACGGCCAGCACCGCGACGTCCGCCGTCGCGCCCACCGACAGGTGCCCCAGGTCCGTCCGCTTGATCTGCTGCGCCGGCTGCCACGTCGACGCCGCCACCACCTGCTGCAGCGACATCCCCATGTTCAGGAACTTCGACATCACGTTCGTCATGTCCTTCATGCCCCCGATCATCGACGACGTGTGCAGGTCCGTCGAAATCGAGTCCGGCACGAAACCCTGCTTGATCGCCGGCACCGCCCAGCGGAACACGAAGCTCCCGCCGCCGTGGCCCGCGTCGAACTTCACGCCGCGCTTCTTACCCTCGAACAGGTACGGCCGCACCTTCCCGGCGTCGTCCAGCATCGGCACCCACGCCAGGTAGGCGTGCGTGTACATGTCGCCCGGCCGCAGCTTCTTCGTGATCAACTCCTCGTGCGGCCGCTCCACGCGGAACGTACCGAAGTCCACCATGATCGGCACATTCGCCATGTCGCCGGCCTTGATCGCGTTGTCCACCGCCACCCACTCCGGCCCCGCGTAGTGCGCCGTCTTGATGCCCACGATGATGTCCGAATACTTCTTGATCATGTCCGCCACGGGCTTCGGATCCATGTCGTCCTTGTTCTGCTCCACCGCGCCGCCCATGCCCGCGCCCACGATGTTCAACAGCGACAGCACCCGCGTCTTCGACCGGTCGATGATCCGCCGCTTGAAGATCTCGAAATTCTTCCAGCCCGCCGTCCCCGCGTCCACCATCGTCGTCACGCCGCTGCGGAACGAATGCGAATCGGGAACCACCGACAGCTGCCCGTCCGAATAGCTCCGCCCGTCGCCATAGAAAACGTGCACGTGCAGGTCGATCAGCCCCGGCATCACGTACAGCCCCTTCACGTCGACGGTCTTCACGGCCTTCGCCGGGTCCAGGTTCGCCGCCACGGCGGCGATCTTCTTGTCCTTGATGGCAACGTCCCGGACGGCGTTGATATTGTTCTTCGGATCGATGACGTGACCGCCTTTCAGGATCACGTCATAGTCTTGCGCGAGCAGACTGGCCGCGCCGGCCAGGAGAATGGGGAGAATACGCACCATGGGCGTATTCTATGCGAAGTTCCGCTGCTCGAAAACCCAGGCCGACTCAATAATCGATTCCAGCGTGTCGTAGCGAGGCCGCCAGCCGAGCGTTTCCCGCAGCTTCGTCGAGTCCGCCACCAACTGCGCCGGGTCGCCTTCGCGCCGCGGACCCATCGTGTACGGCACCCTCCGCCCCGTCACCTTTTCCACCGCGTCCACCACTTCCTTCACCGAAAACCCGCGCCCCGTCCCCGCGTTGTAGGCCCCGCTCCCGCCGCCGCCCAGCAGGTGGTTCACCGCCGCGATGTGCGCCGTCGCCAGGTCGTCCACGTGAATGTAGTCCCGGATGCACGTCCCGTCCGGCGTCGCGTAGTCGTCGCCGAAAAGCGTCATCGGCGTCCCCGTCCGCACCGCGCGCAGAATCAGCGGAATCAGGTGCGTCTCCGGATCGTGCCGCTCGCCCAGCCCCGCTTCGTTGTTGGCTCCGCACGCGTTGAAATACCGCAGCCGCACGCTCCGCACCCCGCGCGTCCCGTCCAGCCACTCCAGGATCTTCTCCACCATCACCTTCGATTCGCCGTACGGATTCACGGCCCGGATCGCCGCCGTCTCCGGAATCGGCACCTCGTCCGGATTCCCGTACACCGCCGCCGTCGACGAGAACACCAGCTTGTTCACCCCGGCCTCCGCCATCGCCGCGAACAGCGAGATCGATCCGCTCGTGTTGTT
>CAYMTH010000048.1:11194-15096 GCA_964393235.1 uncultured Solibacteraceae bacterium
AAGTGGATCACCGCCTCCACCCGCTCCTCCTTCATCAACGCCGCCAGCCGCTCCCGGTCAAACAACGACATCACCCGCAGGCAGCCCTCCGGCACGCTCGCCGCGTGCCCCTTCGACAAGTCGTCCACCACCACCACGTCGAAGCCCTGCCGCTTCAACTGGTGCACTGTGTGGGATCCGATATAGCCGGCGCCGCCGGTAACAAGTATTTTGGCCATCAAAAGCATTAGTATGGCAGACATGCCTACTGGTGCCGAACTATTCGTCGAAAGCGCCCTCCAACTCGGGATTGACCGCATCTTTACCCTCGTCGGCGATCACCTGAACGAGGTCCTCTCCGTCGCCGAACGCCGCGGCCTCCCCATCGTCCACATGCGCCACGAGTCCGCCGTCGTCCACGCCGCCGACGGCTGGGCCCGCATGACCCGCCGCCCCGCGCTCGCCATCGTCACCGGCGGACCCGGCCACACCAACGCCCTCACCGGCATCGCCACCGCCCACACCAACGGCACCCCCGTCATCACCGTCTCCGGCACCCCCGCCACCGAGATGCGCCACCGCGTCGTCTTCCAGGACATCGACCAGGTCGGCATGGCCGCCCCCGTCACCAAGTTCTCCCACCTCGTCTCCTCCCCCTCCCAGGTCCCCTTCGCCCTCGGCCGCGCCTACCAGGAGTCCTTCACCGGCCGCTACGGCGCCACCCACCTCTCCATCCCCGTCAACGTCTTCACCGGCAAAACCGAAACGGCGCTCAAAATGCCCCGCGCCCGCGCCGCCTCCCGCGCCTGCGACGACGTCGCCGCCGCCATCGACCTCCTCGCCAAAGCCGAACGCCCCGTCGTCATCGGCGGCTCCGGCCTCTGGTGGTCCGACGCCGGCGCCGCTCTCGCCAAGTTCATCAAGCAGACGAAACTGCCCTACTTCGATGTCACCATGGCCCGCGGGGTCCTGAGCGAAAAAACCCCCAACCACTACGGCTACGCCGATCCCTCGCTCAACCGCGGCTGCGTCCCCGCCTTCCAGTCCGCCGACGTCGTCCTCGTCCTCGGCAAACGCATCGACTACCGCATCGCCATGGGCGGCCCCCGCCTCTTCTCCAAGGAGGCCCGCTTCATCCAGGTCGACGTCGAGCCCCGCGAAATCGGCAACGTCCGCGACGTCGAGGTCGGCGTCGTCGGCGACGTCCGCACCTTCCTCGAAGCCGCCCTCCCCGCCAAGCCCTGGGAACCGAAAAAGGCCTGGCTCAAGCAGATCGCCAAATGGCGCAAGGAGTGGATCGCCAAACTCGAAGCCGAAACCGGCGATGGCCACCTCATCCACCCCGGCCAGTTCTTCCAGGAGGTCCGCCGCACCCTCCCCGTCTCGCCCTTGCTCTCCTTCGACGGCGGCGATTTCATCCACTGGGGCCGCGCCATCCTTCCCGCCCTCCACTCCGGCGGCTGGCTCCGCCTCGGCCCCATGGCCACCATCGGCGCCGCCCTCCCCATCGCCATGGCCCAGGCCATGGCCCGCCCCAAACAGCCCGTCATGATGATGACCGGCGACGGCTCCCTCGGCTTCTACATCGCTGAACTCGATACCCTCGTCCGCTACGACGTCCCCATGGTCATCGTCGTCGGCAACGACGGCGGCTGGGGCCTCGAACGCGAGCTGCAGGGGGAAATCCAGGGCACCACCACCGCCTGCGAACTCCGCCGCACCCGCTACGACCTCGTCTGCCAGGGCTTCGGCGGCGGCGGCGAGACCATCGACCGCATGGACCAGGTCGGCCCCGCCCTCGCCCGGGCGTTCGCCTATCAGGGCCCCTACGTCCTCAACGTCAACATCCGCGGCGCCCGCTCCCCCTTCACCTCCTGGCAGCTCGAGGGCAAGAAGTGATCCGCGTCGAATCCTCGGACCACATCGATACCGTCACCCTCGCCGGCCCCCGCCGCAACGCCCTCTCCCTCGCCATGATGCGCGCCCTCATCGGCGCGCTCCGCGGCTGCCGCGGCCGGGTGGTCATCCTGGCCGCCGATGGCCCCGTCTTCTCCGCCGGCCACGATCTCAACGAGATGATCGGCTGCACCGCGCCCCAGGCCGAAGAGGTCTTCGCCGTCTGCACGGAGCTTATGGAAACCGTGCAGTCCATCCCCCAGCCGGTCATCGCCCAGGTGCAGGGCGTCGCCACCGCCGCCGGTTGCCAGCTCGTCGCCGCCTGCGATCTCGCCATCGCCGCCGAAGACGCCTGGTTCGCCACCCCCGGCGTCAAGATCGGCCTCTTCTGTTCCACCCCCATGGTCGCCCTCACCCGCGCCATCGGCCGCAAACGGGCCATGGAGATGCTCCTCACCGCCCGCCCCGTTCCCGCCCGCGAGGCCGCCGAATGGGGCCTCGTCAACCGCGCCGTCCCCGCCGCCGAGCTCGCCCCGGCCGTCCGCGCCCTCGCCGCCCAGATCGCCGCCGCCAGCGATTACACCGTCGCCCTCGGCAAACGCGCCTTCTACGAGCAGATCGACATGCCGCAGGAAGAGGCCTACCGCTTCGCCCGCGGCGTCATGGAACGCAACGCCCTCGCCGAAGTCGCCCAGACCGAAATGTCCGCCTTCCTCCAAAAGAAGAGCGCGAAATGATCGAACGCGCCCGCGGCGCCCTGCTCGGCCTCGCCGTCGGTGACGCCCTCGGCGCGACGAACGAATTCACCTCCCACCCGCCCCCGATCGACGGCATGGTCGGCGGCGGGCCGTTCAATCTCGAGCCCGGCCAGTGGACCGACGATACATCGATGGCCTTCTGCCTCGCCGACAGCCTGATCGCCTGCGGCGGCTTCGACGCCCACGATCAGATGGAACGCTACGTCGGCTGGTGGCGTGAAGGCGAGAACAGCGTCCGCGGCCGCTGCTTCGACATCGGCATCACCACCCGCGAGGCCCTCGACCGCTTCCGCCAGACCGGCGATCCCTACTCCGGCGACACCGATCCCTACACAGCCGGCAACGGCTCGCTCATGCGCCTCGCCCCCGTTCCCATCTTCTACCACCGCGATCCCGCCGCCCTGGACCGCTACGCCGCCGACAGCTCCCGCACCACCCACGCCGCCCCCGAGGCCGTCGAGGCCTGCGTCACCTACGCCCGCCTCATCGCCGCCGCCCTCCGCGGCGCATCCAAAGAAGAGATCTTTCAACTCCTCCCCGCCTGGACCCCCAAACCGCCCGGCCGCCTGAAACCGTCCGGCTACGTCGTCGATAGCCTCGAAGCGGCCCTCAACTGCTTCCACCAGACCGGCAGCTTCCGCGACGGTTGCCTCATGGCGGCCAACCTCGGCGGGGACTCCGATACCATCGCGGCCATCTACGTCCAGCTGGCCGGCGCCCATTACGGCGAATCCGGCATCCCCGCCGGGTGGCTCGAATGCCTGGCCTGGCGCCCCGCCATCGCCGCCCGCGCCGAACAACTCTTTTTCCTGGCCCAAAAATGATTTTGGGGTGTGTCTTATGGGACACACCCCGGAAGTGTTTGGGCGCTAAAGGCCGCGCGATCGTGGCGCTGCCAACTCGACGTGGAGAAGACTTGCACACGCGGTGCAAATCATGCGGCAAAGTCAGACTATCATCACTTTTCGTCTTTGCAAAGAAAAATCTTCAACCCCCATCAAAATTTTCGATACCCTGTCCTCGTATGGATCGCCGCACCTTCCTCGCCTCTTCCGCCGCCCTCGCCGCCGCGCCCGCCCGCATCAAATCGAGCGTCATGCTCTGGACCCTCAAGGGCACCTTCGAGCAGAAGATGGAAGCCGCCGCCAAGGCCGGTCTCGACTCGGTCGAGTTCGTCGGCGAGCACTATGAATGGTCCGACGCCGACATCGCCCGCGTGAAAAACCTCGCCCGCTCCCTGAAGCTCGGCATCGATACGCTCAGCTCCGT
>CAYMTH010000049.1:0-4788 GCA_964393235.1 uncultured Solibacteraceae bacterium
CCGCCCTCTGGGGGAAGTCCGACTACGTGAGGGCCGGCACGTCGTTCAGCCGCGTGTACTCCTCCACGTCCTCCGCCGACCAGTGCGCCAGCGGGCTCAACTTCCACTTCCCGCCCACCTGCGCCTTCTGCTCCACGCCCTCCCGCGACTCGGCCTGCCCGCGCCGCAACCCGACCGCATAGGCATCCAACCCGCTCAACAGCCCGTCCATCGGCCGCACCTTCCGCACCTGGCAGCACAGCTTCCGGTACACCACCTCGTCCCGGAACAGGTCAACCCCAAAGCGCCCAACCATCCGGTCCACTTCCCCCGCGTCCGGCCGCACCCGTTCCACCCGGATCCCGTACCGCGCCTCCACCTGATCGATCATCGCCAGCGTCTCAGCCGGCAACCGCCCCGTATCGAGCGTCGCCACCCGCACGCCCGGCCCCGCCAGCCGTACGGCCATATCGACAATCACCATGCCTTCCCGCTGGAAACTGGTCACCACCGCGAACCGGTTGCCATGCTCCGCTATCCCCCACCCCAACACCTCTTCCGGCGCGACCATGATGAATTGTCCTCTATCCCTATCAGAATAGTATGGATTCGCCAAACGCCGCAAACGACGCTACTTCACCGCCGGCGGTTCGCTTGGCTGAAACTCGAAGATCTCCCCCGCCGCCCGAACCCGTAAAGTCCCGCCGGGCAACGGCTTACCGGCCGTCTCGTAGAACATCGCGCCGTCCGTACTCTCCCCCGGCGCCAGCTTCATCTGCACGAAGGCGATCGCGCTCGCCGTCGCCGCCGCCTTCAGCCGGGTCGAACTCACCTCGGCCAGCGCCGCCCGCCGCCGCGATTCGTACCCGCTCGTCGTCCGCAACTGCGTCATCCCGTACAGCCCCGTTTCGTAAGCCGAAACCAGCCCCACCACCTCGCCGCGCCCACCCTTCTCGAACATCTCGTTCACCACGCGCCGCGCCGGCACCGGCCGCATCGTCTTGCCGTCCATCGTCTCCCACACGAAGTCGTCGGGCCGCACGGTCACCGGCTGCCCGGAGCCGTTCGAAACCGCCACCTGCATCGTCGCGTACTCCCGCACCTTTGCGTTCAGGTGCGCGAACATGATGGTCACGCCGTTCTTGGTCAGCGTCTGGTAACGCAAACCGCCCGACTCGAATTCGATCACCTGCGCCGGGCAAACCACCGCGGCCAGGAGCAGAAGCAACGCTCTCATCTTGTTCCTACAAGCATATAGATGATTCCGGCCGGAAAAGATTACCGGATCTTCGGCGAAAGTTTATCCAGTTCCCGCTTCAGCAGCGTATTGCCCGGAAACTCGTGGACCAGACCCTCCAGCCAGACCCGCGCGTCCTGCCGCCGTTTCTCCCGCAGCGCCACCACGGCCAGCAGAATCCGCGCGAACGGCCCGTAGTACCGCCCGCCCTTGGCCACCTTCATCAGGTTCTGCACTGCGATCGCCTTCGACCCCTTCGTCTCCTCGAACTTCACGAACCACTTCACGAAGAACGGCACGCTGCCCAACAGGTACTCGCTCACCGCCGGCGTCAGGTAGGCGTCGCCATTGCCCGGGTCCACCGCCAGCAACTTCACCGCGTAGTGCTGCGATTGCTTGGCGTAGGTCAAAGAACTCAGCTGCTTTTTCTCGACAAACGCCCCGTAGTCGGTCAGCAACCCGTAGATCGTCGACAGCGACAAAAGCGCGTTGACGTCCTTCGGATTCGCCGCGTACTGCTTTTCCGCCCGCTCCCGCCCCTGCGTCGTCGCCCAGTAGAACGCGTCCCGGATCTTCGGATCCGGCTTCAGCTTCTTCTTGTCCGCAATCTTGTCGTCGTCCACGAAGAAGTCCGCCGCCAGAATCCCCAGCCGGTCCATCTCGCTGAACAGGAACGCCGACGCCCGCGACGTGTACCCCATCGGATCGTCCGGATGCTGTTGCACCCACTGGTCGATCAACCCGTGCGCCGCCACGAAATCCAGGTTGTACATCAGCCGGTACGCCCGGTCGAGCGGCGTCTCGGCGCCCCGCGCCACGCACCCGCCCGCCAGCATTCCCAGAAATCTTCTTCGGACCAGCAACCCAACATTCTAGTCCCGTCGCGAAATCGATACAATCGGAAGATGCGGCGTTTCCCCGCCATCGTGCTGCTGCTGGTCGCCTTCAGCCTCTCGCTGCTGGCCCCGCTGCTCATGGCCGGGACCGAAAAGGAGCTGCCCGCCTGCTGCCGCCGCGACGGCAATCACCACTGCGCCCGGCAGCGCGGCCACGCCGAACATTCCGGCGTCGCCATCTCCAGCCACGCCGCCTGCCCGCTCTTCCCCCCGGGACTCTCCGCCGCCGTCTCCGTGCCGGCCGCCGACGCCCCGCCCGTCTTCGTCGACCTCCACCGGCCCGCCGCGGCCCACGCCGCCCCCGCCGGTCAGCCCGTTTCCCTCCACGAAAACGAATTCGCCCGCGCCTGGCATGAGCGCGGCCCGCCCTCTCCTGTCACCCCCTAAGCGGCCCATTTCCCCGCCAGCCCCCGACCGCCTCACAGGAGATCTTTACCCCATGCCGCATTTGCGCGCCCTCTCGCGTGCGAGCGTGTACCTGCTCGCCGTAGTGTCTTTGTCTGCCCAGCCCACCTCGGCTGAACTTTCCGGAGTCATCTCCGACCCCTCCTCCGCCGTCATCGCCGGCGCCTCGCTCACCCTCGTCAATCCCGCCACCGGCGCCAAACTGACCACCCGCTCCGACCCCAACGGCGCCTTCCGCCTCCTCCGCCTCGCCCCGGGTACATACGAACTCTCCGTCACCCACGAGGGCTTCCGCCCCGAACGCCGCACCGGCGTCACCCTCACCGTCGGCCAGCAGGCCGTTCTCAACCTCACCCTCCAAGTCTCCACCGTCGCCACCGAAGCCAACGTCTCCGCCGGCGCCGTCCTCATCGACCTCCAGAACACCGCCCTCTCCGACGTCATGGACCCCAAGGCCATCCGCGAACTCCCCCTCAACGGCCGCGACTTCGCACAGCTCGCCCTCCTCGAACCCGGCGTCATGCCCTCCCGCCGCACCTCCGACTCCGGCGGCCCCGGCACCAAACTCGTCATCAACGGCAACCGCCCCTCCCAGAACTCCTTCGTCCTCGACGGCTCCGACATCAACGACGCCAACAACAACACCCCCGGCTCCGCCGCCGGCGTCCTGCTCGGCGTCGACACCCTCGAAGAGTTCCGCGTCAACACCAACTCCTACTCCGCCGCCTACGGCCGCTCCGCCGGCGGCGTCATCAGCGCCGTCACCAAATCCGGCACCAACCAGCTCCACGGCTCCCTCTTCGAGTTCGTCCGCAACTCCGCCTTCGACGCCAAAAACTTCTTCGACTCCCCCACCAACCCCATCCCCCCCTTCCGCCGCAACCAGTTCGGCGTCTCCGTCGACGGCCCCATCGTCAAGAACCGGACCTTCTTCCTCGGCAGCTACGAAGGCCTCCGCCAGCGCCTCGGCGTCACCAGCCGCACCGTCGTCCCCGACGCCAACGCCCGCCAGGGCATCTTCCCCAACGGCTCCCGCGTCACCGTCAACCCCGCCGTCCCCGCCTACCTCGCCCTCGTCCCGCTGCCCAACGACCGCAGCTTCGGCGACGGCACCGGTGAATACGTCAACGCCGCCTCCCAGTCCGTCGACGAAAACTTCTTCGTCGGCCGCCTCGACCACCGCTTCTCCGACAAAACCTCCCTCTTCGGCCGCTTCACCATCGACCGCGCCACCGTCGCCATCCCCGACGCCCTCCGCTTCGTCCAGGCCGAAACCCAGTCCGACAACCGCTACTTCACCGTCGAACTCACCCGCGTCCTCACCGAACGCCTCGTCAACACCTCGCGCTTCAGCGTCAATAAGTCGGAGTCCACCGGCGTCAACAACTACCTCCGCCCGCCCGACCCGAGCCTCTCCTTCTTCCCCGGCCAGCCCTTCGGCCAAATCTCCGTCATCGGCTTCTTCTCCCTCGGCCCCAGCCGCTTCGGCCCCTCGTTCTCCGATCAGAAACTCTTCCAGTTCTCCAATGACCTCAGCTGGGTCCGCGGCCGCCACTCCTTCAAGTTCGGCTTCGACCACCGCTTCTACCACCTGCCCACCTCCCGCCCCCAGTCCCCCTACGGCTTCTACCAGTTCAACGGCCTTACCGACTTCCTGCAGGCCCGCCCCGCCTCCGTCGAACTCACCCTCCCCGGCTCCCAGCTCAACCGCGACTGGCGCCAGTCCATGACGGCGTTCTACATTCAGGACGACATCCGCCTCCACCGCCGCTTCTCCCTCAACATCGGCGTCCGCTATGAACGCGTCTCCGTACCCGAGGAAACCAGCGGTTTCTCCTCCAACTTCCGCAACTTCCTCACCGATCGCAACCCCACCGTCGGCCCCATGTTCACCAACCCGTCGAACAAGAACTTCGCCCCCCGCTTCGGCTTCGCCTGGGATCCCACCGGCTCCGGCAAAACCTCCGTCCGCGGCGGCTTCGGCATCTTCTTCGACCCCATCTGGACCGACTTCTACGCCAACGCCGGCAACCGCCTGGCGCCCTTCTACACCCTCGGCTCCATCCGCAACCCCGTCTTCCCTCGCGCCGAAACCCTCGTCAATAACCCCGGCTTCGTACTCGGCCGCCAGGACGTGCTCGCCTACAACCCGTCCAACCCCTACACCATGCCGTACAACTTCACCGTCCAGCGCCAGCTCGCCGCCACCACCGCCCTCACCCTCTCCTACGCCGGCCAGCGTGGCGTCCATATCGTGCGCTTCATCGACGG
>CAYMTH010000049.1:4798-8577 GCA_964393235.1 uncultured Solibacteraceae bacterium
CACCACCACGACCACATCGACGGCAACCAGGCCATCCCCCAGATTCAGTCCGACGGCCGTAAGTTCTTCCCCGCCGACTCCGTCACCCGCAACCCCAACCTCACCGGCGTCCGCTACAAGGTCACCGACGGCCAGTCCGTCTTCAACCAGCTCCAGGCCAGCCTCCAGCACCGCCTCCGCGCCGGCATGCTCCTCCGCGTCAACTACAACTTCGGCCGCGCCATCGACGACGGCTCCGTCGCCGTCACCCAGGGCGGCGACAACGACCTCCCGCAGGACCCCGACTCCCGCAAAGCCGAACGCGGCCTCTCCAACTACGACGTCCGCCACTACTTCGCCGCCTTCTGGTCCTGGGACCTCCCCCGCGTCCCCGGCGTCCCCAAATGGCTCGGCGCCGGCTGGCAGTGGAACACCATCTCCACCTTCGCCTCCGGCAACCCCTTCAGCGTCGTCGTCGGCTTCGACCGCGCCCGCGCCCGCTTCCAGGCCGGCACCAGCCCCCAGCGCCCCGACCTCGTCGCCGGCCGCTCCACCAACCCCGTCCTCGGCGGACCCGACCGCTACTTCGACCCCTCCGCCTTCGCCCTCCCCGCCGCCGGCTACTTCGGCAACCTCGGCCGCAACACCCTCATCGGCCCCGGCCTCGCCATGGCCGACGTCAGCGTCAACAAACGCTTCCAGCTCACCGAGCGCGTCGCCCTCCAGTTCCGCACCGAGATGTTCAACTCCCTCAACCGCCCGAACCTCTCCATCCCCTCGGCCCGGACCGTCTTCACCTCCACCGGCGCCGTCGGCTCCGCCGGCCGCATAACCACCACCCAGACCAGCGCACGTCAGCTCCAGCTCGGCATGAAGCTGACTTTTTAACCGCTGCATCCTGCCCTCGCCGCCCTTGCGGCGATTCCATGCGTATAATCTCCATTGAGGTAATTTCACCATGGCCAATCGCCGCAAGTTCCTGCAGGGAACTCTCGCCGCCCCCCTCGCGGGCTCCGCTTTCTCCGTCTCCGCCGCCTCCGCCGGCAAGCGCGACTACTTCAAGGAACTCGGCGTCCAGCCCATCATCAATGCCGCCGGCACCTACACCTCCTTCACCGCTTCCCTGATGCTCCCCGAGGTCATGGAGGCCATCAACTACGCCTCCAAGTCCTACTGCCGCCTCAACGAACTCCACGACGCCGTCGGCAAGAAAATCGCTTCCCTCCTCCAGGCCGAAGCCGCCATGGTCTCCGCCGGCGCCGCCTCCGCCCTCACTCTCGGCACCGCCGCCTGCCTCACCGGCGCCGACCGCGCCAAGATCCAGCAGATCCCCGACCTCACCGGCATGAAGACCGAGGTCCTCATCCAGAAGTCCCACCGCTTCGGCTACGACCGCGCCATCCGCAACACCGGCGTCAAAATGGTCGAGTTCGAAACCGTCGAAGAAGCCCGCCGCCTCGCCGGCCCCCAGACGGCCATGATGCTCTTCTTCAACGACGCCAACTCCAAGGGCAAGATCCAGGCCGCCGAATTCGCCCAGCTCGGCAAGTCGCTCAACGTTCCCACCATGATCGACTGCGCCGCCGACTGCTTCCCCGTCGAAAACATGACGAAGTACAACAAGCTCGGCTACTCCCTCGTCATCTTCTCCGGCGGCAAGGGCCTCCGCGGTCCCCAGAGCGCCGGCATCCTCATGGGCCGCAAGGACCTCATCGAAGCCGCCCGCATGAACGCCTCCCCCAACGGCGACGCCATCGGCCGCGGCATGAAGGTCAACAAGGAAGAGCTCCTCGGCATGCTCGCCGCCATCGAGGTCTTCATGTCCAAGGACCACGAAGCCGAGTTCAAGGAATGGGACCGCCGCATCAAAGTCCTCTCCGATTCCGTCTCCGCCTTCCCCTCCGTCAAGACCGCCGTCCACGTCCCCGAGGTCGCCAACCACGTCCCGCACCTCAAGATCACCTGGGACCAGGCGCAGCTCAAGATCTCCTACTCCGAAGTCGCCAAGCGCCTCCGCGAAGGCAACCCGTCGATCGAAGTCACCCCCGGCCACTCCGACGCCCTCACCATCGGCGTCTGGATGCTCCAGCCCGGCGAGGACCGCATCGTCGCCCGCCGCATCCGCGAAGTCCTCAAAGCGGTCTAACGCACAGCCACTCTCACCGCCGGGCTGCTCACGCCGCCCGCCCGCAATACCAACTCATACTCGCCCGCGGCTAACCCCGCGGGCGTTGTGATATTCACCTGGTTCAATCCCACGAACCCCGGCGCCAGCCCCGCGTACAGCACCGTCGCCGCGCGCCCGCCGATCGTCACCTCCACGCCCTCCGGCCGCACCCCCAGCCCCGTCGCGTAAATCTCCATCGCCCCATCCAGCGCCCGCACCGCCGCCATCCGCCCGTCGAACGTGAACACCGCCGGCGCCGCCGCCAACACCGCCACGCGCCGCTCCGCCCCGCCGATCGCCACCACCGCCTCCCCCGCGCCCACACGCTCCGGCACTACGAAGTTCACCTGCAATCCCACTCCCGAATTCGCCACCGCAAACAGCCCCGCCGCCTCCCCGTTCACCCGCACCGACACCCCGCCCAGCACCGTCGGCAGCGGCACCCGGTCCGCCGCCACCACGCCGCTCAACCCCGTCACCGCATTCCCGAACGCCGTCGCAATCCCGCCCGGCGCAATCCCCGGCGCGAAGCTCGCCGCGCTCACCACCGCGTCGATCCCCGGCGCCGCCGCCGTCGCCCCCAGCCGCAGCACCCGCCCGTTGTGCACCACCATGTACATCTCGCCGTCCTCGTCCTCCCCGAACGCCACGATCGGCAGCCCCGTGTCGATCAGCTTCTGCCCCTCCCATCGTCCCCCGTTCCGCCGCAAGCCCCACACCTGCCCGCTCCCGTAATCCCCGAACAGATACACCCCCGTCAAAAACGGAAACCGCTTCCCCCGGTACACATACCCGCCCGACACCGACACCCCGTCCCCCCGGCCGTACTCGTACACCGGCCGCACCAGGTCCGTCCGCGCCGCGCAGTTCCGGTCGTCGAAACACCGCGTCCCCTCCATCACGCTCCACCCGTAGTTCAACCCCGCCCGCGCGTCCGCCGGCTGAAAGTTGATCTCCTCCACCGTGTTCTGCCCCACGTCGGCGATGTAGAGGTCCGCCGTCTCCCGGTCGAACGAAAACCGCCACGGATTCCGCAACCCCGACGCCCAGATCTGCGCCGTCCGCGACCCGCCCTCCACATCCATCCGCAGCATCTTCCCCAGCAGCGAATTCGGATTCTGCGCGTACTTCTGCGGATCCCCGCCGCTCCCGCCGTCCCCCATGCCGATGTACAGCAACCCGTCCCGCGGACTGAACTGCAAACACCCGCCGTTATGGTTCTCATACGGCTGCGGCACCGTCAGCAGGATCTCCTCGCTCGCCGCGTCCGCCGTGTCCCCGTTCATCCGGTACCGCGCCACCACCGTCCGCCGCTGCCGGTCCACATAGTTGACGTAGAAATACTGCTTCTCCCGGAATCCCGGCGGAAACGCCAGTCCCAGCAGCCCCATCTCCCCGCCGAATCGCACCTTGTCGACGATGTCCAGCACCGGCGCCGCCGCCAGCGCCCCGTTCCGGATCAGCCGCACCCGCCCCCGCTGCTCCACCACGAACAGCCGCCCGCTCCCGTCGCGAGGACTTTGCAGATCCACCGGTGACTCCAGGCCCGTGATCCACGGCTCCCATTGCACCGTCGGCCAGGCGGCCGCCACCAGCAGAACAGCAAGCAGGCTTCCCATAAGCGGTCTAAATC
>CAYMTH010000049.1:8587-14929 GCA_964393235.1 uncultured Solibacteraceae bacterium
GCGTCACCGTTTCCATGTGGTACGTCTGCGGGAACAGCTCCACCATCGTCAACGACCGGATCTTGTACCCCGCCTCGCACAATCCCTTCTGATCCCGCGCCAGCGTCGATGGATCGCACGAAACGATCCCGATCCGCCCCGGCTTGATCCGCGCCAGCTCCTTCACCACTTCCGCGCCCAGGCCCGCCCGCGGCGGGTCCGCCAGCACGAAATCCGGTGCCGCCTTCACCCCGGCCAGAAACTCCTCCGTGCTCGCCTTGAAGTGCGAGACGTTCAGCTTCCGCGCCCGCTTCGCGTTCAACTCCGCGTCCTCCACCGCCGCCTTCACGCTCTCCACCGCGTCCACTTCCTTGAAGCGGTCCGCCAGCGTCAGCGAGAACAGCCCCACGCCCGCATACAACTCCAGCGCCTTCTGCCCCGTCGACTCCCCGACCGCCGCCTTCGTCAACGCCCCCACCAGGAACCGGTTCACCTGGAAGAACGACTTGTAGTGGACCCGGTACTGCACACCGTTCGCCGCGTAGTCGATCGGCCCCGTCGCCGCGCCCGGCAACTCCTGCTCCAGCCAGTCGAAGAACCCGCGCGCCACCCGCTGCCCCGCCATCGTCTCGGCGACGTTCACCTGCACGTCCCGCTCATTCGTGAAAAACTCGATCGACCGCACGAACCGCGGGAACCGGTGATTCCGCACCATCCGCCGGATCGCCCGCAGCGCTTCGTTCAACTTCGGCGACGCCACCGGACACTCCGACGTGTCCACCACCTTGTGCGAACCCGCCTCGCGATACCCAACCTTCTGCCCGTCGATGTGCAGCTGAATCCGGTTCCGGTACCCCCACGGCTCGCCCGTGATCGCCCCGATCTCCGCCGGCGCCTCGATCTTCCCGATCCGCTGCAGCACCTCCCGCAGCACGTCTTTCTTCATCTCCACCTGCGCCGGATACAGCGCATGCTGATAATGGCAGCCCCCGCAGCGCTCGAACACGCGGCACTGCGGCGCCGTCCGCGCCTCGGACTTCTCGAGCACCTCGAGCACCCGCCCGTTCAGAACGTCCTTCCGCTCCTTCGCGATCGCGATATGCACCGTCTCACCCGGCAACACGAACGGCGTCATCACCACGCGGCCCTCATGACGGCTCAGCCCGTCGCCGCCATACACCAGCTTCTCCACCGGCAGCGTGAGTTCCATCGCCGGAGTTTCCGATTTCTGCACCCTTCTATTGTCGCGCAATGGGTACACTAACAGTTTGGAATGAAAGCACGCGTCCTTTCCGGTATCCAACCCACCGGCCACCTCCACATCGGCAACTACCTCGGCGCCCTCCGCAACTGGGTCAAGATTCAGCACGACTACCAGTCGATCTTCTGCATCGTCGACCTCCACGCCATCACCGTCTACCAGGACCCCGCCGCGCTCAAGCAGCAGATCACCCAGCTCGCCGGCCTCTTCCTCGCCGCCGGTATCGACCCCAAAGAATCGACGATCATCGTCCAGTCCTCCGTCGCCCAGCACTCCGAGCTCTCCTGGATGCTCACCTGCATGACCCCCCTCGGCTGGCTCGAGCGCATGACGCAGTTCAAGTCCAAAACTGAGGGCCAGGAAAACATCCTCTCCGGCCTCCTCCAGTACCCCGTCCTCATGGCCGCCGACATCCTCCTCTACCAGGCCAACATCGTTCCCGTCGGCGACGACCAGCGCCAGCACATCGAACTCGCCCGCGACATCGCCCAGCGCTTCAACTCCCTCTACGGCGAAACGTTCACCATGCCCGAAACCCGCCTCCCCATGGTCGGCGCGCGCGTCGTGGGCCTCGACGACCCGACGAAAAAGATGTCCAAATCCGCCCCCGGCACCGGACACTCCATCGGCCTCCTCGACACCCCCGCCGAAATGAAGAAGAAGATCATGCGGGCCACCACGGACTCCAATCCCGCCGTCGACTTCGAAACCATGGGCCTCGGCGTCCGCAACCTCCTCAACATCTACCAGGCCTTCACCGACTCCTCCGACGACTTCATGAAAAACCACTTCGCCGGCATGCGCTACGGCGACCTGAAGAAGTCCGTCCTCGAAGCCGTCGTCGCCGGTCTCGAACCCATCCAGAAACGCTACGCCGAAATCACCGCCGACCCCGGCTACCTCAACTCCGTCCTCCGCGAAGGCGCCGAACGCGTTCGCCCCATCGCCGAGTCCACCACCCGCCTCGTCCGCGAGCGCATGGGCATCTACAACCTCGATTAACCCATGGGCTACCTCGCCCTCCTTCGCACAAACCGCAACTTCCGACTCCTCTGGACGGCGCAGGTAATCAGCGAAGTAGGCGACTGGTTCTACACCGTAGCCATCTATAGCCTGCTGCTCGAATACACCGGCAGCGCCAAATCGATCGCCCTGGCCTTCACCCTCCAGGTGCTCCCCCAGTTCCTCTGCTCCCCCTCGGCCGGCGTCGTCAACGACCGGCTCAGCCGCCGCCGCGTCATGATCTTCGCCGATTGGGCCCGCGCCGTCATCGTCGCCGGCATGCTCCTCGTCCGCGGTCCGGAGATGGTGAACTTCCTCTACGCCCTGCTGTTCCTCGAAACCATCATGTGGGCCCTCTTCGAGCCCGGCCGCACGGCGACCATTCCCAACATCACCACCGGCCCCGACGTCGTCACCGGCAACGCGCTGTCGTCCATCACCTGGAGTTTCAACTTCGCCGTCGGGTCGGCCCTCGGCGGCGTAATCGCCGCCTTCTTCGGCCGCCAGACCGTCTTCGCCATCAACGCCCTCAGCTTCGTCGTCTCCGCCCTGCTCATCCAGCGCATGCGCTTCGAAGAGCCCCACATGAAGGACCTCCCGCCCTTCCGCGTCCGCGATCTCTTTGATTTCCGCCCCATCGCCGAAGGCTTCCGCTACGTCCGGGCCAACGCGCGCCTCGCCGCGACGATGCTCATCAAGGCCGGCCTCGGCCTCATCGGGACGAACTGGGTGATCCTCCCCATCCTCGGCCGCGAGTCGTTCCCGCTCGCCCTGGCCGGCCTCTCCACGGACCAGTCCGCGACCCTCGGCATGAGCCTCCTGCTGGGCGCGCGCGGCTTCGGCGCTATCTGCGGCCCGCTCATTGCCGGCCGCTGGGCGGGCGACCGCGAGGACCGCATGCGCCCCTCGATCGTCTGGGGCTTTCTGCTCTCCGCCACCGGCTATCTACTCCTGAGCCGCTGCGTCAACACCTGGACAGCCGCCGCCTGCGTGGCCCTCGCCCACGCCGGCTCGAGCATTGTCTGGGTCTTCTCGACGACGTTGCTGCAGTTGAACACCGACGACAAATACCGCGGCCGCGTCTTCAGCGTGGAGTTCGGCATGAGCGTGGCGATGATGGCGGTGATGTCGTCATCGGCGGGAGTGCTGATCGACAAGGGCGTCTCCCCCTTCGGCCTCGCCGCCCTGACCGGCGCGGTGATGATCCTCCCCGCCCTCGCCTGGCTCTGGGCCCTCCGCCTCTGGCGCCGCGAGGCGCGCCCCGCCGCCTAGCGGTGGAACTCCGCCAACTCTTCGTCGTTCAACGGACCGATATCGGAATAGTCAATCCGGCTGTCGTCCCCTGCCTTCTGCCGCGCGGCGATCCGGGCCAAAGTAGCCGTTTGCCGCGGCGTGAGCGGCCTCCGAAACAGGGCCTCGGCGCTTACGCGCGTCAGCTTCTCGGGCTGGGAAGATCCGGATAATTTCTTGTCCATGGGGGTGCTACGAAGCGGCGGACGGTGGTTGCGTCGACGACAAACACCGCCACACACACTAGATACCACCGGAAGCCGTTCGCCAACTACTCCACCCGCGCCAACTCCACCCGCCGGTTCTTCGCCCGCCCCTCCTCCGTATCGTTCGTCGCCACCGGCTTTCCCGCCCCCAACCCCGCCCCCTGCAGCCGCCCCGCCTCTACGCCGTTCTTCACCAGCCACGCCACCACCGCCGCCGCCCTCTGCTCCGACAACTTCAAATTCCCCGCCAACGTCCCCGTCGCGTCCGTGTGCCCCTCCACCCGGAACCGCACCCCGGCCTGCCCCTGCAACAGCGCCGCCACCTGCCCCAGCACCTTCTCGCTCTCCGGCAGAATCGCCGCCGACCCCGTCGCAAACTCGATCCCATACACCGCCACCCGCCCGGTCTTCTCCAACGCCTCCGCCCACCCCGCCGTCATCTCCTGCTCCATCGCCTTCTCCACCACCGCCGTTACCCCGTACCGCCCGTCGCTCATCGTCCGCACCGTCACCCACGCCGCCCCCTTCCGCCCCGTCACCGCATTCTCCGAATACGCGTCCTTCCCCTGGAAAACAATCTGATACCCCGCCTGCCGCAGCGCCCCCGCCGCGTTCCGCGCAATCTGCAACCCCGACACCCCCATCGGACAGTGATACCCCGCCGTCTCCACCTCGCCTTCGATCGCCTTCTCCACGTCCGCCCCGTCCTTCACCCCCAGCAGCACCGCCGCCGCGTCGAACCGCTTCCGGTCGCACGTCTCGATCTCGCACCCCGGCAGGTACTTCAGCAGCCGGGGATCCCTGCACCCGTCCGCGTCCTCAGCGCCCAGCGCCGCCACCAGTCCCATCACAACGAAAATTCGCTTCATGTCCCCTCACGCGACAGCCGCGCGAAAAAAAGTTCGCCGATTTCTGTTCCGCCCCCGATCGCAACCTGTCCAATCTTCACGTATGAGCACCAAATGGTTCCTGAAAACGCTTTTCGTCGGCGGCGTGGCGCTCGCCGCTGATATCGACGAGGTTCGCCTCCAGACGCGCCTCGCCGGCGGCCCCCTCGGAGGCGTCGTCGCCTCCGGGGCGGCCGATTTCCGTCTCCGCCCCTCCCGCGGCGACCGCGCTTTCTCCGTCGAGATCGAGGACATGAACCTCGCCCCCGGCACCACCCTCCAGGTCTGGGTCAACAACACGCCCATCGGCCGCCTCGTCGTCTCCGGCCCGCCCGCCCGCGGCGGCGAAATCGAACTCAACTCCCGCGACGGCGCCTCCGTCCCGCAGCTCTCCGCCGGCGACATCGTCTCCGTCCGCAACGCGAATGGAACCCTCCTCTCCGGCGTCATGCAGCGCCGCCCCCTCGACGACTCTCCCATCAACGCCGCCCCCGTCGCCGCGCCCGTCGTCCCCGCCGCCATCCCCGATGACAAACAGGTGCTCCGCTCCCCCCTCACCGGCGGCGGCCTCGGCGGCGTCCGCCCCTCCGGCGAAGTCGAGTTCCGCGACGACCGCCTTACCAACTCCTCCCGCCTCTTCGTCGAAGTCAACGACGTGAACCTCCGCGAAGGCACGGAAGTTGAGGTCGAAATCAACGGTCGCCGCGCCGGCCGCATCCGCCTCCAGGGCAACCGCCGCGGCGGCGAACTCGAACTCGACAGCCGCAACGGCGAACGGGTCGAACGCCCCCGCCCCGGCGACATGGTTCGCGTCCTCGGACCCAACGGCCCCATCCTCGCCGGCGCTCTCCAGCCCCGTACGTTTGGTGACGACCGCCGGCCCGACGACTCCCCGAACTCTTCGGGCTCTGCCGGCCTCGGCGGCGGCAACAACGAACAGCGCGTCCAGTCCCCTCTCGCCGGCGGCGCCATCAGCGGCGTCCGGCCCTCCGGTTCGGTCGATTTCCGCGTTCGCGGCACGACGGACCAGAAACTGAACGTCGAAGTGGAAAACCTCAACCTCCCCGCCGGCACCGTGCTCAATGTCTATGTCGGCGACGCGGTGGTCGGTCGCATGACGGTGGGCCCGCCCCCCATGCGCGGCGGCGAGCTGGAACTGAACACCCGTGACGGCGCGACGGTCCCGCAGATTCCCGCCGGAGCGATTGTCTCGGTCCGCACCCAGGCCGGCGGCGTCCTCCTCTCGGGTGTCGTGCAGACCAAGTCGTTCACCGCGGTCCCGCCCCTCCCCGGCACCCGCGAAGACGATCCCAAGAGCCCCAACTCCGGCAGCAGCAACTCCAGCGGCGGCAGCAACTCCAACAGCGGCAGTGGCTCGAATTCGGGCTCCGGTTCCAACAGCGGTTCCGGCTCGAACTCCGGCTCTGGATCCAGCAGCGGCTCCGGTTCCAACTCGGGCAGCGGCTCGAACAGTGGCTCCGGGTCGAGCAGTGGCGGCAGTTCCAGCTCCGGCTCGGGCAGCAGCGGTTCCGGTTCCAACTCGGGCAGCGGCTCGAACAATGGCTCCGGGTCGAACAGTGGCGGCAGTTCCAGCTCCGGCTCGGGCAGCAGCGGTTCCGGTTCCAACTCGGGCAGCGGCTCGAACAATGGCTCCGGGTCGAACAGTGGCGGCAGTTCCAGCTCCGGCTCGGGCAGCAGCGGTTCCGGTTCCAACTCG
>CAYMTH010000050.1:0-12609 GCA_964393235.1 uncultured Solibacteraceae bacterium
AAGTCCTGGAAGGCCGCAGCGCGGTCGCTTCCGCTCCCAGCCACGCCGCCAGGAAGGCTCTATCCTCCAGTCCCTGACGCTGATGAATGACACCTACATCCGCGACCGCATCCGCCTGTCGACCTCCCCGAACCTCCGCGCCGCCGCCGCCGTGGCCAACAACTCTCTGGTGATCGACGAACTCTTCCTGCTCTACCTCGGCCGCGAGCCGAACGAGCAGGAGAAGGCCGCCGCCCTCGCCGCCTTCGCCAAGGCCAATACCGCCGCGCTGCGCAACGCCACCATCGAGGACCTCGCCTGGGTGCTCGTCAACAAGGTCGATTTCCTCATCAATTACTAACGGGAGCCGCACACCATGAGCAAGGATCGTTTTGGTTTTGACTGGAGCGGCGTCCACGGGACCCGCTTCTGGCGCGCGCCGCACCTCGGCCGCCGCGTCTTTTTCCGCCACATGGCCTCCGCCGTCACGGGTTCGTTTTTCCTTCCCGGCGGGCCGATGGAGCGCGTCGCCCACGCCGCCCAGGCGCCGAAGGCCACCGCCGAGTTCTGCATCTTCGTCCTCATGGACGGCGCGCCCAGCCACATCGACACGTTCGATCTGAAGGCCGGCGCCTGGACCCCGGCGTCGTACAACCCCACCACCTACGACGGCGTCGTCTGGCCGCAGGGCCTGATGCCGAAGCTCGCCGAGCAGATCCCCAACTTTGCCCTCCTGCGTTCGGTGAAGCCGTGGGCCACCGCGCACGGACTCGCCCAATCGTGGCTCCAGATCGCCCGCAATCCGATCGCCGGCCAGAATCGCGTCGCCCCGCACATCGGGTCCATCACGTCTCTCGAACTCGCGCCGCGCACCGCCAACCGCACACTCCCCGGTTTCATAGCGCTCAACACCGGGTCCAGCCACGGCCAGGGCTACCTTCCGCCGGAGCACGCGCCCTTCTACGTCAGCCCGAACGGCTCGGCGCTGCGCAACACCACCCACTTTGACTCCCAGGCCATCTTCGACCGCCGCTACGCGCTCCTTGCCGACATCGACCGTGACCTGCGTTCGGCTCCCGAACTCGGCGCCGCGGCGCTCGAAATCGGCAAGTGGAACGAAGGCGCCCGGAAGCTCATGTACAACGCCGACGTCACCCGCGTGTTCACCTTCGACGCCGCCGAACGCGCCCGCTACGGCAATTCCGGCTTCGGCGCCGCCTGCATCACCGCCCGCAACCTGGTCCGCGCCAACATGGGCACGCGCTTCATTCAGATCAACGTCGGCGGCTGGGACATGCACACGAATATCTATACCGGCGGCCTCAACGCGACGAACGCGAACTCGCTCGGGCGCGTCTTCGACGCCGGCCTCGGGACGTTGATCGCGGACCTCAAGGCGGAAGGTTTGCTCGACAAGACTCTCGTCGTCGCCATGGGCGAGTTCGGCCGCACGCTCGGCGCGCTCAACAGCGGCAACGGCCGCGATCACTTCCAGCAGCAGGCCGTGCTCATGGCCGGCGCCGGCATCCGCGGCGGACGCGCCATCGGGTCAACCGACGAACGCGGCGCCCGCACCGACTCGCCCGGCTGGGCGCGCGAGAGGGACATCCGCGCCGAGGACATCGGCGCGACCATCTATTCCGCCCTCGGCATCGATTGGACGACCATCCGCCGCGACGACCCCAGCGGCCGCGGCTTCGAATACACGCCCTCGTCCCGCGACGATCTCTACGGGCCCGTTCACGAGCTGTGGGGTTAGCCTAGCGGCCCGCCGGCTGCTTGAAGCGGCTCCACGCGCCCAGCACCGTCGACACGACGCCGGAGAGGAGGAACAGCGCCCACTTGAACTCCTCTTCGCCGTCGAACTGGTGGCCGCTCGCGAAGATCCCCCGTCCCAGCAGGTAGACCGTGCCCAGCGTCCACATCAGGAACAGGAACGTCAGCTTCCCGCGGAACGCGAGCACCGTCGACAGAAGCCCAAAGCCGCCCAGAATCAGCAGCGAAACCCACAGCTCCTTGCCTGACCACGGGAGCAGGTCGATCTCAAAGCCCGTGTTCTCACTCAGCGCCCCGACCAGGCCGAGACCGAAAAGAAACAGGGAAATCAGGAGTTGGAAAGCGTAGCTGTAGAGCCGGAGGATCGTTTGCACCATACGGAGTGCGCCAGGAGGGCGAAACGACATTGTATCAAGCGCTCTCCGGAATTTCTGAGGTAAAGAAATGGCGCCGATGGGTCGATCCAAATCCCAGGCTGGTAAGCTGTCAGCGTGCGGTCCATCCGCTTTGAGGAGGCAGTATCGTGAATTGGCGCCTGCGGCGGTGGTCCGCCGGGATTTTCTTGCTAGCGGCCGGCTCGCTGTTCGGCCAGCTGACGCCCGAACAGAAAGCGATCGACCTGCAGACGATCGCGAGCCTCTACGCCAAACAGTACGCGCCCTACGAGTGGAAGCGCGACAACTTCGGCTTCGATCTCTTCAATCTCCGCCCGTGGCTCGAGAAGGCGCGCCAGAGCCGGACGGACCTCGAATACCTCGATGTGGTCGCCGAATACACCGCCGGACTGCGCGACATCCACAGCTACTACATCGTCAACTCCGACTTCGCCGCCGACCTGCATCTCTACACCGATATCTACGACGGCAAGGTGCTCATCGAGCAGATCGACCGCGTCTACCTGCCCGCCTCCCGCTACGACTTTTCGGTGGGTGACGAGATTGTCCTGTTCGACGGCAAGCCCGTGATGGAGGTGGTCGATTCCATCGCGCGCCTCACCTCGTTCGCCAACCCGCGCTCCACCAGCCGCTGGGCCGCCGACCAGCTCGTCTTCCGCCAGCAGGCCTACCTCCCCTCGGCCGGCGAGTTGCCGGATACGGCCACCATCGTCGTCCGCCGGCGGGACGGATCGGAAAAAAGCTACACCCTCGATTGGGATAAGTTCGGCACACCGCTCAAAAAGCTCGGCCCTCTGCCCAACTTCTTCTTCAAGCGCGACCTCGCCCGCGATGAACTCCCACCCGAAGAGGCCGCGCCCGCACCTGTCGAAGCCGCCTTCCGCAAGCCCTGGCTCAACCTGCAGCGCCACGTCAGCCGGCGCCCGGTTCGCAGCCTCCGGGGCTTCGCCGCCCGCGACCCCATCTACCGCATGCCGGCCGGATTCGCGCAGCGGCTCGGCCGCAGCCGTAGCGACTACTTCTTCAGCGGGACCTACAACCTTTCCGGCAAGCGCATCGGCCTCATCCGCATCCCGACCTTTGAGCCCATCAGCTTCAGTCTGCTCTCCGTGCCCCTCCGCCAGTTCGAGCAGGAGATCGGCTACATGAAGGCGAACACCGACGTTCTCGTGGTCGACATCACCCGCAACGAGGGCGGCTACGCCTGCTACGGCGAGGCGCTCACCCGGTACCTGGTGGCCAAGCCGTACCAGACCATCGGCGTCGAGATCCGGCCAAACCTCGAACTGATCCGCGAGTTCGAGTTCTACCAGCAGGACGCCGCCGATTTCGGCGAGCCCTGGGAAGCGGCGCTCTATGAGAAGTTCGCCGGCGACCTCCGGACCGCCTACAGCGAAAACCGCGGCCGCACCGGGACACTCCCCCTCTGCGGGCCGAGCCTCGACCTTACCCCTGCGGCCGATCGCACCGGCGCGGTCCTCGCCTACAACAAACCCATTCTTCTGCTCACCGACGAGTTCTCCGTCTCCGCCGCCGACAGCTTCGCCGCCGTGCTGCAGGACGCCGGCGCCGCGAAGCTGTTCGGCTACCGGACCGCCGGCGCCGGCGGCAATACGGTCTCGACCCCGGCCGGGTTCTTCTCCGAAGGGTCAGCGGCCGTCACGCAGATGCTCACCGTCCGCCCCAACCTGCAGTCCGCCCCCGGTTTCCCGGCGACGCGCTATGTCGAGAACATCGGCGTCCGTCCGGATATAGAATATGACTACCAAACCCGCGAAAACCTCACCGGTAACGGCGCCCCGTTCGTCGACGCCTTCCTGAAAGCGGCCGCGGCTCTGGTCCCGGGAGGAAATTGAGCGAAAATAGGTACTACAGCTTGCGGTCCGCTTCCTTCGGACCTACAATTTGTCGAAAGGCCATTGCCGCTCGTTCTTGAGAATCGTATGACAGGACGCTCACAGTTCGATCACCGCACTCAGAACATCCTGCGATCGATCGTCGAGGCCTATATCGAGACCGGGGAACCGGTCGCCTCGCGCACGATCGCCCGCGTCGGCGGAAGACAACTCAGCCCGGCCACCATCCGCAACGTGATGGCCGACCTGTGCGATGAAGGCTACCTCTCGCAGCCCCACACCTCCGCCGGCCGCGTCCCGACCGTCAAGGCGTTCCGCGCCTACGTCGACTCGCTCCCGGCGCGCCGCTTGCCGGCCAACGAGGTCCAGCGGGTCCGCGCGGAGATCAGAAACGCCGATTCCGTGGGCGAAAGACTCGAAAAAACGAGCCATTTGCTCACCGAAATGACGCGAAATGTGGGCATTGCGGCCGCGATTCCGACCGATTCTCAGACCCTGGCGAAGGTGGAATTCCTCCTTTTGGCCGATACCCGGGTGCTGATGGTGGTCGAAACCCGCGACCGCCTGGTCCGCAACCGCGTCGTCGCGCTCGATACCGCGATCAGCCAGGACGAGCTGAACACCGTCCGTAACTTCTTGAATCTACAGTACTCCGGCTGGTCCCTCGCGGATATCCGGCGCGACCTCCGCGCGCGCCTGGCCGAGGACCGCGCGGCCTACGACAAGCTGCTGCAGCAGTTGCAGGCGCTTTACTCGAACGGATTGTTGGACTTAGGGTTAACCCCGGAGGTGCATCTCGAGGGCGCGGCCAACCTGGTCAGCGCGGACCTCGAAGTGAGCCGCGAGCGGCTGCGCGAAATCTTCCGTACTCTTGAGGAAAAACAGCGTCTTCTGGAGCTTTTGGAACGGTTTTTGGAGCAGTCCAAGACCGAAGTCGGCGTGCAGATCGGGCTGGGGGCGCTGCACCCGAGCCTGCAGGATCTCGCGCTGATCGGGTTGACCGTACCGTTGCCGTCGGGCGTTTCGACGCGGGTCGCGGTGCTCGGGCCGATCCGGATGAATTACAGCCAGGTGCTGACCTCGGTGTACCATGTAGGCGAAGCGATTCAATCGCTTTCGGCATAGCCCGGCGCAAGTTGAGTCCTTCTCTATCAGATTTTCTTCGCCGGTTTCGGTATAATAGCAACGTGAGCGAAACTATGGAACAACCTCAAGACGAGGTCTCCCTGTCCGGCGAAGCGGAAACGCAGCTGGCCGACCCGACGCCCGAGACGGTGGATCCGATCGTGGCGGAACGCGATGCGCTCGCGCAGGAAAAGGCTGAGTTGCAGTCGCTGTTGTTGCGCCGCCAGGCCGACCACGAGAACTACCGCCGCCGCGTGGAAAAGGAACGTATCGAGCATGCCGAGTACGCCGCGATGGACGCGGTGAAGGCGTTTTTGCCGATTTTGGATGACTTTGAGCGCGCTTTGCAGGCCGAAACGAGCGATAAGGACTACGCGCGGGGCATCGAACTGATCTACCAGCGCACGCTCGATACGCTGAAGAAGCTCGGTTTGGAGCCGATGGTGACGGAGGGGGCGAAGTTCGACCCGAATTTCCATCACGCGATCGAGATGGTGAACAGTGAGGACGCCGAAGATCAGGCGGTTCTCGGTGAGTTCCAGCGGGGATACAACTTCAAGGGCAAACTCCTGCGGCCCGCACTGGTAAGGGTAGCCGTACGGTGACAAAACGGGATTACTACGAGGTCCTTGGGGTTGCGAAGGACGCCGACGAAGCGGCGCTGAAGGCGTCGTATCGCAAGCTCGCCATGAAGTTTCACCCGGATCGAAATCCAGGGGACGCCGAGGCGGAAGAGAAGTTCAAAGAGGCCGCCGAGGCGTACGGGGTGTTGAGCGACGCGCAGGAGCGGGCCGCTTACGACCGGTTCGGGCACCAGGGGGTGCAGGGGGCCGGCGGGGGGCCGCAGGGCTTCGATCCGGAAGCCTTCGGCGACTTCGGCGACATCCTGGGCGACCTGTTCGGGTTCGGCGACATGTTCGGCGGGCGCCGGGGAGGCGGCCGGGGCCGCACGCGGCGCGGCGACGACGTCCGGTACGACCTCGAGATCTCGCTGGAAGACACGATCCGCGGGATGAGCGCGGAGATCCAGGTTCCCCGGCTCGACCGGTGTCATTTCTGCAACGGCACGGGCGGGGAAGGCAAAGACGGCCTGACGCAGTGCGCCACCTGCCGCGGCCGCGGCGAGGTGTTGCTGCAGCAGGGGTTCCTCTCGATCCGCCAGACCTGCCGCACCTGCGGCGGGCGCGGCCAGCTGGTCCGGAAGGCCTGCACGAAGTGCGGCGGCGACGGTGTGTTGCGCACGGAGCGGAAGCTGCGGGTGACGATTCCGCCCGGCGTCGACAACGGGACGCGGCTGCGGCTGACCGGGGAGGGGCAGGCGAGCCCCAATGGCGGGCCGCCGGGCGATCTGTTTGTCGTCCTGCTGGTCAAGGAGCACCCGGTGTTCGAGCGCCGGGAGAACGAGTTGCACTGCACGGTGCCGGTGAACGTGGCGCAGGCCGCGCTCGGAACCGAGGTGGATGTGCTGACCTTCGATGGCGTCGAGCACGTCAAGATCCCCGAGGGGACGCAGCACGGGGACCAGATCCGCATACGGGGCAAGGGCATTCCGTACCTGAACTCGTCCGGGCGCGGGGATCTGATCGTCAACGTCGACGTCCGCGTGCCGACCCGGCTGTCGCGGGAGCAGAAAAAGCTGTTCGAACAGCTGCGGGAGACGCTGCCGAGCGAGAACGAGCCGCACGAGCGCGGGATTCTCGACAAGGTCAAGGATTTCTTCGTTTAACCATTCCGCCGCTGGAAATGGTAAACTGAAAACCTGTGACCACGACGCGGTGAGGTGCGAGAGTGGTTGAATCGAGCGGTCTCGAAAACCGCCGTACCCGAAAGGGTACCGTGGGTTCGAATCCCACCCTCACCGCCAGCCTCATATGGCTCTTCGTTTCATCACGGGCTTCTTGCTGAGCGGACTGTGGTCCGCCGTTTCGCTGACGGGCGCCGAGCCGGTCTCCATAGCGATTTCGTTTGCGGACGGTGGGGCTTGAGTCATGCTGGGCCGTTACGACCAGGGTTCGTTTGTGAGTGACATCCCGCTCGATTCGCCCGACTCGGAAGCATACTTCAGCGGCCTCAAGAAATCCCTGGCGCGGTTTCGTCCGAATGAGACGTTGCGCGGGGTTGCTGCAAACGGCCAATCCGCTGGAGTTTCCGTTGGCGCGACCCGTGTGGTCGAAGATCTTGGCGAGTACTCGATCGACCTTGTCCCGACGGGGAATCGCCCGGCCGGGTTGGCGATGTTTCTGCGGCCCGGTCGCAACGTGTCGATCCTGAGGCCACAGCGTCGATCCGTTTTGGCGGTGGAAATCGATCGGCGGCTCCGTGCGAAACTGCGGGATCTGTGGTCGGTGCATCTGTCGGAGCGGATTCCGGAGATGCGGCCCGGCGGTTACGAAGTCCGGAGCACTATCGTGGAGTCGCTGCGGAGCGAGCCCGGGATTCTGGCCATCCAATACTCGCTGGAGCTTACTTACCCGGATACGGCGGACAGGGGTTTCGCGACCGCCTTCTTCCTCTACTCCACGACCGAAGGCCGCATCCTTCGCTCTGCGTTCGGGCATCCCGAATGGTCCAACGGGAGCAGCGTCCTCACGATTCGACCGCAGATCTACTTCCGCGTCGGCGGGGATAAGCGGACCTATTTTCTAGGAGAGCATTTCGGCGGTTGGGAAGACTCCTCCACGTACGCCATCTACGACTTCCGCACCGGGCGTGACCTCCTGCTCTGTTACTAGGGCCGACAGGAAGTCGCGGCCGGGGATGCCGGCGCCTCTCGCTGGCTGCACCGTTCGCCGTGGGAGAATTGCGGGGAGCAGGAGGGCATAGCGGCCTTGGGACCGATTTCGCGGAGAGGATTGCTGGCGGCGCTGGCGAACGGTGGGGCCGGGCGGCCGCGGGTGGTGGTGTCGACCGACATCGGCGGCACCGACCCGGACGATTATCAATCGATGGTCCACCTGCTGCTGTACGCCGACGCGCTGGACATCGAAGGCCTGATCTCCTCCCCGTACGGGCCGGGGCGGGCGCGGCATATCCACGAAGTTCTCGACCGGTACGAGCGCGACTACGCGGCGCTGCGGCGGCATTCGGCCGTCTATCCGGCGCCGGACGCGTTGCGGGCGATCGTGAAGCAGGGCGCGCTCGAGAGCCCCGGGCCGGCCGGGGTGGGCGAGGCCACCGAGGGCTCGAACTGGATCGTCACCTGCGCCCGCCGGCGCGATCCGCGGCCGCTCTACGTGCTGGTCTGGGGCGGCATCGAGGACCTGGCGCAGGCGCTGCGCGACGCGCCGGACATCCTGCCGAAGCTGCGCGTGTACTTCATCGGCGGGCCGAACAAGATGTGGTCGGTGAACGCGTACCACTACGTGGAACAGCGGCATCCGAAGCTCTGGATGATCGAGGCGAATGCCACCTATCGGGGCTGGTTCACCGGGGGCGACCAGACGGGCGAGTGGGGGAACACGGCGTTTCCGGCACGGCACATCGCCGGGCGCGGTGCGCTAGGGGAGTTCTTCATGACGCAGTTGAAGGGCGTCATCAAGATGGGCGATACGCCTTCCGTGATGTACCTGCTGCACGGCGACCCGGAGCGGCCGGACCGGCCGGGGTGGGGCGGGCAGTTCGCGCGGGTCTGGGACGCGAGATTGACCGTTTTCGACCGGATGACGACGGCGGCGGACACGGCCGAGGTCTTTGGCGTCGTGGAGTTCCGGCTGCCGGCCCCGGCCAATGCGGCGGGGGCACGCGCGGTGTTCGACAACCGCGTGGCGATTCCGGGCGCGGTGGAGGGCGGGCGCCTGGTGTTCCGCTTTGCGCCACGCGACGCGAAGGTGTGGAACTACCGGATCGAGGCGGGCGGGGAGACGCGGGAAGGGCAGTTTACGGCCGCGCCGCCGGCGAAGGAGAAGACAGCCCGGGCGTCCCGGGTTCATCCGAACTGGTGGATCGACGACCCCCGCCCGGAGGCCGCCGAAGGGATTCATCCCGGCGCCCGCAGCGTGAACCGCTGGCGCCGGGAGTTTTTGGCGGACTTCGCCGCCCGGTTCCGCCGGGTTACCGCAACTGAATGAAGAAGCCGAACTCGACCTTGCCGAAGGTGTCCTTGAACTGGCCGGTGGGCTTGTAGACCTTGGCTTCGCCGCGAACGCCGAAGCGCTGGTTGATGTAGTAGCGCAGACCGCCGCCGAAGTTGACGGCGGCGTCGGTGGAGGCGGCCGAGGTGAAGGGCACCTGGATGCCTTCGACGTTCACGTTGAACTGCCGCTCGGGGGCGTGGATCATGCCGACGCCGAAGACGCCGTAGGGGACGATGGGGAACTCGCGGATGGGCATGCGGATGTGGACGCCGCCGTGGAAGTCGGTGAGGGGGATGTTGTAGCTGATGTCGATGGGGCGGGTGAGGCCGGGGATGTTGCGGGTCTGTTTGCGGCCGATGCCGGGGAAGTAGCTGAACTCGGCGTAGGGGAGGATGTACTTATTGGCGGCATAGGTGACGTTGGCGCCGCCCATCCAGCGGAACTCGTCAATGCCGTAGCTGGCGCCGACGAAGCCGCCGACCTCGTAGCTGCCGGACCGGACCACCGAAGCCGTTTGCGCGAACATTCCGAGGGTTCCCAAGGCGGCCAAACATACTACGCGTAGAGTCATCTTCATAACATTCATCCTTCGAGTCGATTGTTGGAACAAAATTGTTGGAACTACATGGGCGGTCCCGAGACGCGGCCGCCAACCTCATTCTTCATAGTAAAGCGGAAACGGTCCGGAGAAGCCTGACATTTTTGAGCTCGAAAAAACGGGTTGTCCGGTAGCGGTATCATACATGTGCAGCATGAAATTCCCCCGCGCAGTTTCGAACTCCGCGGAGGCGGCGAAATTTTGCCCGCCTTCCTGCCGTGAGGGGAATTGTGCGCGACCGTCCGGAGGCCCCGCGTGAGCCAGCGCATCGGCAAGTACGAGATTCAAGCCGAGATCGGACGCGGCGGATTCGGCCGTGTGTACAAGGGCTATGACCCGACGGTGGGCCGTGTGGTGGCGATCAAGGTGCTGCTGCCGGACGCCAACGATCCGGAGTTCCTGACGCGCTTCAAGATGGAAGCGACGACGGCGGGCAACCTGCACCATCCGAACCTGGTGACGATCCACGAGTTCGGCGAGGACAACGGCTCGCAGTTTCTCGTCATGGAGTATCTAGAAGGCGAGGATCTGCAGAAGCTGATCAAAGAGCACCGGCCGCTGCCGATTCTCGACAAGATGGAGATCATGCAGCAGGTGGCGGCGGGGCTGCACTGCGCGCACGAGAACAACGTCATCCACCGCGACGTGAAGCCGAGCAACGTGATGGTGATGCGGGACAACCTGGTGAAGCTGATGGACTTCGGCATCGCCCGGCTGACGCGCAACGACACGACGCGGATGACCAAGGCCGGGTTCCTGGTGGGGACGCTGAACTACATGAGCCCGGAGCAGTTCCGGGACGCGGAAGTGGACGCGCTGTGCGACATCTGGGCGTTCGGCGTGATCTATTACGAGTTCGTCACGGGGCGGTTCCCGTTTGAAGGCACGAGCACGCCGGCGATTCTGTACAGCATCACGAGCGTGGATCCGCCGGCGCCCGCGTCGCTGGTGCCCGATTGTCCGGACGCGCTAAGCCAGATGATCATGAAGGCTCTGTCGAAAGACCGGGACCTGCGGTATCAGAGCCTGCAGGAGTTCCAGCTCGACGCGGGGCCGATCCTGCTCGAGATGCGGCGGCAGCGGGCGAACCAGTTGATTCCCGAGGCAAAGGCGCTGTTTGAACAGGAGCGGGGCGAAGAGGCGCAGCGGGTGGTGCGGCGGATTCTGGACCTCGACCCGATGCACGCCGAAGCGCGGCAGTTGCGCGAGCGGATCCAGCGGATGGCGCAGCGGCAGGCGGTCATTCCGCGCATCGAGCAGTTCAAAAAGACCGGCCAGGAGCAGATGGCGCAGCAGCGGTTCGCCGAGGCGATCCAGTCCTTCGAAAACGCGCTGAAGCTGGACACGGCGAACACGGAGATTCAGGCGCTGCTCGAGGCGGCGCGCGGGTCGGTGGGCAAGTACCGGGAGGCCCAGGAGCTGGCCGAGAAGGCGTCGGCGCTGGCCGACCGGCAGGAGTTTGAAGCGGCGCACGAGGTGGTGAAGAAGGCGCTGCAGGTGGACCCGGGGAACCGGCGAGCGCGGGAAGTGATGACGCGCGTGCAGCACGCCTTCGATTCGAAGGAGCGGCGACGCGAGGTGGAAGAGCTGGCGGCGCAGGCGCGGGAGATGGTGGGGCGCGGTGCGTTCGACGAAGCGATCGCGTTGCTGTCCGGGGCGCGGGCGCGGCTGTTCGATCCGCCGGAGATCCTGGCCGGGATCGAGGAGGCCGAAGCGGCCCGGAAGAGCGCGGCGGAGCTGCAGCGGCGCCAGCGCGCGGTGGCCGAGGCCGATGCGCTGCTGGCCAGGGAACAGGTGGACGAGGCCGAGGCGGTGTTGGAGCCGTTCCGGGCGGCGGCGGAGGAAGATCCGGCGCTGGGGCTGGCGCTGGCGCGCTGCGCGGAAGTGCGGCGGATGCTGGAGCGGCGGCAGGCCGTGGAACTGGTGACGCGGCGGACGCGGACGCTGCAGCAGGACGGGGAATTGGAACGGGCCGTGGCGCTGGTGGAGCGGGCGATTCAGGAGTTCCCGGGCGAGGCGGCGCTGGAGTCGCTGCTGGCCGAGTCGAAAGATCTGATCCGGCAGCGGGACAGCCGGCGGGCGATCGATCAGATCTTGCGCAAGGCGCGCGATCTGCGATCGGGCGGGGACCTGGGCGCGGCGCGCAAAGCGCTCACCGAGTCGATCGCGCAGTACGGCGAGGTGCCGTCGCTGGTGGCGCTGGCGAATGAGATCGGGGCGGATCTGTCGGCGCGGGAGGCGCGGAAGGCCGCGCAGATTGTGGCCGACGAGGTGCGGACGCTGGCGGGGCGGGGCGAGTGGGAAGCGGCTGCCGCGAAGCTGCGCGAGGCGCTGAAACGGTTCCCGGCCGAGCCGGAGTTGACGGCGCTGTCGGAGAGCGTGGAGCGCGGACTGCGCGAGGATAAGACGCGGAAGGAGCGGGACGCGGGGATTGCGGCGGCGCGGGCGACGCGGCAGAAGGGTGAGCTGGCGAAGGCGCTCGGGGAAGTGACGGCGCTGCGGCAGAAGTACGGCGACTGGCCGGCGCTGGCGGAGTTGGCGGTTGAGATCGAGAGCGAGCAGTACCTGCGCGAAAAGCGGGACGCGGTGTCGAAGGCGGCCGGGGAGGCGCGGCAGCGGATCGCGGCGAAGAAGTGGGCCGAGGCGCGGGGGATTCTGCAAGGCGCGCTGGACCGCTATCCGGGCGAGCCGGAGCTGACGGCGCTGCTCGATAGCGTCGACCGCGGGCTGGCCGAGCAGGAGACGCGGCAGAAGCGAGAGTCGATCGCGGCGGCGGCGCGGCAGTTGGAAGCGCAGGGGAAGGACGG
>CAYMTH010000050.1:12619-14658 GCA_964393235.1 uncultured Solibacteraceae bacterium
CCACGAAGGGTTGGCGGCGTTCGCGGGGGATCCGGAGCTTGGGGCGGCGCGGTCGGCGCTGGCCGGGCGGATCGACGAGAAGCGGCGGGCGGGCGACGTGTCGGCGCGGCTGGCGCGGATTTCGCAGGCGATCGAGGCGGGTCGTTTCGACGAGGCGAAGCGGGAGCTCGACGAGGCTGTGCGGCAGATGGGCGATCAGCCGAATCTGCGGCGGCTGGCCGAGGAGTTGGAAGTCAAGCGGCGGCTGTCGGAGTTGGACGCGACGGCGCGGACGATCGAACAGCTGCTGGAAAAGGGATCGGTGGCGGACGCGCGGCAGCGGCTGGACGCGGCGCTGGCGGCGCATGGGCGTGACGCGCGGTTGTTGCGGCTGCAGCAGTCGGTGGAGTCGGAGTCGGTGTTTGTGGAGGCGCTGCAGCGGGTGGAGCAGCAGTTGGCGCTGGGGCGGCTGGACCTGGCGGAGACGGCGCTGCGGTCGGCGGCGGGGTTGAACCCGAACGACGGCCGGGTGGCGAAGCTGACGCAGCGGATCGCGAAAGAGCGCGAAAAACTGGCCGCGGAGCGCGATAAATCGCTCAAAAAAGCGCAGAATCTGCTGGCGAAATCGGCGTTTGACGAGGCGGCGGCGATCCTGCGCGGGCTGATCGAGTCCAACCCGGGCGATGCCGATGCCGTCCGGGCGCTGGACGAGTTGAACGCGGCGCGCGGGGCGCACCTGAAGCGGCAGAACTATGCGGCGCGGATCAACGACCTGGAGGCCAAGCGCAAGGCGGACCAGCCGCAACTGGTGAAAGAAGGCGCGGCGGTGCTGCTGGCCGAGTTCCCGGGCGATCAGCAGGCGCGGGCGCTGATGGACTGGGCGGAGCAGCGGCTGCAGGCGATCGGCGCGACGTCGATCCAGGCGGTGCCGCAGCCGGGGATTTCGACGGGCGTGAAGGCCGGGCTGGCGTTGGGGCTGCTGATTGCGATCGGCGGCGGCTCGATGGTGTATTTGAACAAGCGGAAGGACGCGGGTTCGGCGTGGTCGGCTTCGCCGGAGAAGATGACGTTCCAGTGGCGGCAGGGTGAGTCGCTGCCGGAGCCGAAGCAGATTGCGCTTTCGAGCGCGGGCGGGGCGGTGACGTTGAAGGCGGCGAGCAATTCGCCGTGGCTGACGGTGGACCCGGCGCAGACGGCGACGCCCGGGCAGTTCGCGGTGGCGATCTCGCCGACGGGCATGGCGCCGGGCGAGTACAAGGGGAGAGTGACGATCGAATCGCCGGCGGCGGAGCCGAAGACGCGGACGGTGGACGTGACGTTCAAGGTGAACGCGCGGTCGACGCAGCCGGTGACGCCGACGGGCAACAGCCTGAGCGCGGACACCGATCTGTTGACGTTCGAAGTGCGGCAGGGGGCGACGCTTTCCGACAGCAAGCTGATCCGGGTGCGCGGCACCGGGGTGACGCGCGTGGCGGTGGCGACGGCGACGCGGGGCCGGGGCAGTTGGCTGCGCGTGAGTCCGGGCGCGTCGGCGCTGCCGGCGTCGTTGAGCGTCTCGGTTTCGGCCGAAGGGCTTGCGCCGGGGCCGTATCAGGGGGAAGTAATCGTGACGGCGGAGGGCGCATCGGACGTGGTGCACCGGATTCCGGTGGCGCTGCGCGTGCGCGAACCGGAGCGGACGACGGTGCCGACGCGGCCGGCCGACGTGCCGAAGCCGCAGCCTGAGCCCGTCAAACCGCAGCCGGAGCCGGTGAAGCCGCCGGTCGACAACAACCCGCCGCCGCCGACCCCGACCGGGCCGTATACCGGTTTGCGCCGCGGCACGTTCACGTGGTCCGGGGAACTGGCGCCGGGCGCGCGGATCACGATCAACCGCAACGCCGTGACCGGCGGAGGCAACGTCAACGGGCGGACCTTCCCGGGCGACGGGCCGATCAACGTGGAAGTGGCGACGCAGGGGATTCGTGTCGAATCGGCCCCGGCGGCCGGCGACCGGTTCAGCCGGATTGTGCTGGTGAACCAGAGCACTTCGGCGATTTCGCTGATCCAAATTCGGTGGA
>CAYMTH010000051.1:0-990 GCA_964393235.1 uncultured Solibacteraceae bacterium
CGCTCTCGCAGCAATTGCCGAAAGCCGAAGAAACCCTGCGGCTCGCCGCCAGCCAGCCCGACGCCGACGAACGCGTGCGGCAAAACCTTGCGCTGGTGCTTGGGCTGCAGGGGAAATTCTCCGAGGCCGAAGAACTGCGCCGCCTCATCCCTGTTCTCAAGAAGCTCAAGGGCAAGCTCAGCATCCCCATCTCGGTCGACACCACCAAGGCCGCCGTCGCCGCCCGTGCCCTGGAAAACGGCGCTGAATTCATCAACGACGCCAGCACCCTGACCTTCGATACCGAACTCGCCAAGGTCGTCGGCGACGCCAACGCCGGCCTCATCCTCAATCACATGCGCGGCACCCCCGCCACGTGGCAAAAGCTTCCCTCCATGGCCTACCCCATGAAGAACGTGCTCGAGGATCTCGACGCCGGCATCAACCGCGCCCGCCGCGCCGGCATCGACCGCTCCCGCATCATCGTCGATCCCGGCCTCGGCTTCGGCAAGCGCGGCGAGCAGAACTACGAGCTCATCGCCCGCCTCGGCGACATGGCCTCGCTCGATCTGCCGATCCTCGTCGGTCCGTCCCGCAAATCCTTCCTCGGCCAGCAGGAACTCATCGACGCCGACCGCGCCACCGCGGCCGCCGTCACCGCCGCCGTCCTGCACGGCGCCCATATCGTCCGCGTCCATGACGTCGCCGCCATCCGCGCCGTCCTCCAGACCGCCGACGGCATCCTGCGTTCGATCTCCGACGCGCCCCCGGTCGAAAAGAAGGCCAAGAAGACCGCCACGCCGAACCCCCGCGACGGCGAAGGCTTCGAAGAAGCCAAGCCCATCCGGCCCCCGGGTGTGATGAAGAAGTCGTTCCCGCCCGGCGTCAAGCCGTTCGACGAGCGCCCCGTCTACAAGAAGCCTTCCTTCGACGAAGAAGGCGAGCGTCCGCCGCGCCGCACCTATGATCGCGACCGCGAAGGCGGCGATCGTCCTCCCTACCGCAAGCCCT
>CAYMTH010000051.1:1090-2378 GCA_964393235.1 uncultured Solibacteraceae bacterium
ACGGCGAACCGCGCGAAGGCGGTGACCGTCCTCCCTACCGCAAACCCTACGGCGAACCGCGCGAAGGCGGTGACCGTCCTCCCTACCGCAAACCCTACGGCGAGAAGCGCGAAGGCGGCGACCGGCCCCCGTATCGCAAGCCCTACGGTGAGAAGCGCGAGGGGGGTGACCGTCCGCCCTACCGGAAACCCTTCGGCGAAAAGCGCGAAGGCGGCGACCGTCCCCCGTACAAAAAGCCGTTCGGCGAAAAGCGGGAAGGTGGGGATCGCCCGCCCTACAAAAAGCCCTTCAGCGGCGGCTCCAAGCCCCCGTTCAAGAAGAAGGATGACGGCGGCTTCAAGCCAAAGCGCAGCCCGGTCCGCAGCCCCCGCCCGCGCCGCGACGACTAGTGCGCGCCGCTCACCGCGACAAATCCCGGCAGTAACTGCTTGGCGACGCGCCCGGCCGCAAGGTCTTCGCGCGTCGCCAGCGTCGCCGCCAGGTCCAGCCGCGCCGCCGGCGTCTCCCCGGCCAGCTTCCGCGTAATCGCCTGCACGGACTCGTACCCCATCCGGTACGGGTCCTGCAGCACCAGCGCGTCGATCCACCCCTCCCGCAAATCCGCCACCAGCGCGTCCGACGCGTCAAATCCCACCAGCTTCACCTTCCGGTTCCCCCGCGATTTCAAGGCCTGCACCGCCCCCGACAGGCTCGATGCGTTGTCCGCGAACAGCCCCGCCAGGTCCGGATGCGCGGTCATCAGATTCTCCGTCACCGCCATCGCCTTCGCCCGGTCCGCCATCCCGAACTGCAGCCCCACCATCTCCATCGCCGGGAACTTCGCCTTCAGCTCTTCCAGAAACCCGTCCTCCCGCTCCATCGTCGACGCGCTGCCCGGCATAAACCCGATTACGCCCACCTTCCCCTTGCCGCCCAGCACCTCGCCCAAGCGCCGCGCCGCCATCCGCCCGCCCTCTTTGTTGTCCGTCGCCACGTAACTCACCCGCTTCTCCGTGTCCACGCCCGAGTCGTAGATCACCGTCGGAATCCCCGCCGCCGCGGCCTTTTCCACCACATTCACCAGCGCCTTCTTGTCCACCGGCGCCAGCGCGATCCCAGCCAGCCGCCGGTTCACCATGCTCTCGATAATGTCCTGCTGCCGCTTGGCATCGATTTCGAGTGCCGGCGCGTTCCACTCCACGGTGTAACCCGCCTCCGCAGCCGCCTTCTCCGCCCCCGCCTTCACCGTCAGCCAGAAGATATGATTGGCGGTTTGAAGTAGTTAGGTAAATGGTCATTGGACATTAGA
>CAYMTH010000051.1:2388-14620 GCA_964393235.1 uncultured Solibacteraceae bacterium
CTTCGGTACCACACCGATCACCTTTCCGCCGGATTTCTGGCAGCCGGCCAGCAACAAGAGGGAAACCGTCAGGCAGAGTACAGGTCGCATGGTAGGTTTATTTTATATGGCGTTCGTGAAGGCCGCGTCGCTGGCCAAGCTTCCCCCCGGTTCGATGCTCGAGTTCCGCAACGGCGAACAGCAGGTGGCGGTCTGCAACGTCAACGGCGAGATCCACGCCCTCGACAACCATTGCCCCCACCGCGGCGGCCCGCTCGCCCAGGGCGCGCTCCACGGCAACATGGTTGTTTGCCCCTGGCACGCCTGGGAGTTCGATTGCACTAGCGGCGCCTGTGATTTCAATCCCGCCATTGTCGTCAACCGCTACCCCGTCCGCGTCGAGGGCGACGACGTCCTCGTCGATCTCTAATCCGTGCCCGAACTCCCCGAAGTCGAAACCATCGTCCGTTCGCTCGCGCCCGCTCTCGCCGGCCGCCGCCTCCGCGCCGCCGCCTTCCTCGCCCCGCGCGTCATGCGCGGCGCGCCGGAACCCGCCCTCGCCGGGCACTTGGTCGAAGAGGTGGTCCGGCACGGCAAGCACATCCTGCTGCGTTTCGATCACGGCACGCTCGCCATTCACCTCGGCATGACCGGCAAGCTTCTCATCGACGGCGTCGAGACCCCCTACCTCCGCGCCCGCTTCGAGTTCGACGGCTTCCGACTCCTGTTCGACGATATCCGTCAGTTCGGCCGTATGGCCTGGTCCGAATCTTTGCCGCCCAACGTCGCCCGCCTCGGCCCCGATCCGTTTGAGATCGACCCCGGTGCCTTCGCCGCCCGCCTCCGCGCCCGCCGCGGCCGCGTGAAGACGCTGCTCCTGAAACAGACCTTCCTCCGCGGTCTCGGCAACATCTATGTGGATGAGGCGCTCTTCCGCGCCGGCATCCGCCCGCTCGCCCAGGCCGCCCGAGTCTCCGCCACCCGCGCCCGCGCCCTGCATGTCGCCATCGTCGAAGTCCTGGGCGAAGCGATCGCCGCGGGCGGGTCGTCGATCTCGGACTACGTCGACACCGGAGGCCGCCGCGGCGGCTTCCAGGAATCGCACCGCGTCTACGGCCGGGAAGGGAAGCCGTGCCCCGTCTGCGGCACCCCGATCGAGCGGATTGTCGTCATGCAGCGCGGCACGCACTTCTGCCCAAAGTGCCAAAAGCCGTGACAAAAACGCCCGCTTTCTGGTACACTGCAATTTTGCAGGGCCACCCTAGCTCAGTTGGTAGAGCGGCTGATTCGTAATCAGCAGGTCGCCGGTTCGATCCCGGCGGGTGGCTCCAGAAAGTTCTCCGCAGGCGCTAGTTCATGTCAGAATGGTGTTCCGACATGTCCCGCGCCGTCGCTCTTCTGCTGGGCCTTTTCACCCTCGCCGCCCAGACCCCGCCCCACACCTCCCGCGCGAAAGAGATCGTTTACACCGCCCCCGCCGACTTCGACTCCGGCGCCGGCCTCCGCGCCCACATCGAGCGCTACCAGACCGACCTCGGCGCCCTCAACCGCTTCTACACCATCGACGAATCCCCCGTCCGCATCCGCGCCCTCCGCGCCTTCCATCAATCCTGGCTCAAAACCCTCGGCGCGATGAACTTCGCCCAACTCCCTCACGACGCCCAGGTCGATCACCTCCTCCTCGCCAACAAAATCCGCCTCGAACTCCGCCGCCTCGACCAGACCGAACAGCGCCTCAACGACGCCCTCCCCCTTCTCCCCTTCGCCAATACCATCTTCGAACTCCACGACAATCGCGTCCGCGTCGAACCGCCCGACTCCCCCAAAATCGCCGCCGCCCTCTTCCGCATGGAAAAGGAGATCGCCGGCGCCCGCAAAGAACTCGCCTCCCGCAAATCGACCACAAAGAAGGCCACCGCCAACCGCGCCGCCCGCCTTACCCGCGAACTGGCCGAAGCGCTGAAGAACTGGAATACCTTCTACGCCGGCTACGACCCCAACTTCACCTGGTGGACCGCCGAGCCCTACGGCAAGCTCCAGAAAGCGCTCGACGCCTACGCCGATGACCTGCGCGAAAAGCTCGCCGGCGTCGCGAAGGACGACAAGGACACCATCGTCGGGGACCCCATCGGCGACGCCGCGCTCCGCGACGAACTCAAATACGAGATCGTCCCCTACACCCCCGAAGACCTCGTTCGCATCGCCGAAAAGGAGTTCGCCTGGTGCGACCGCGAGATGCTCCGCGCCTCCCGCGAACTCGGCTTCGGCGACGACTGGAAAAAAGCGCTCGAGCACGTCAAAACCCTCCACGTCCCGCCCGGCGAACAGCCCACGCTCATCCGCGACCAGGTCTTCGAAGCCATCCGCTTCCTCGAACAGCGCGACCTGGTCACCATCCCCCAATACGCCAAGGACGTCTGGCGCATGCGCATGATGACCCCCGCCGAACAGCGCGTCAACCCGTTCTTCCTCGGCGGCGAACAGATCATCGTCAGCTTCCCCACCGCCGACATGCCGCACGAGGCCAAAATGATGAGCCTCCGCGGCAACAACATCCACTTCTCTCGCGCTACCGTCCACCACGAAGTGATCCCCGGCCACCACCTGCAGATGTACATGACCAGCCGCTTCCGCCCCTACCGCCGCGCGTTCTACACGCCGTTCTGGATCGAGGGATGGGCGCTCTACTGGGAAATGCGCCTGTGGGACCTCGGCTTCCCGCAGACCCCGGAAAACCGCATCGGCATGCTCTTCTGGCGCATGCACCGCTGCGCCCGCATCCTCTTCAGTCTCAACTTTCACCTCGAAAAATGGACCGCGCAGCAGTGCGTCGACTTCCTCGTCGACCGCGTCGGCCACGAACGGGAAAATGCCGCCGCCGAGGTCCGCCGCTCCTTCGAAGCTGACTACCCGCCGCTCTATCAGGCCGCCTACATGCTCGGCGGCCTCCAGTTCCGCGCCATGCACAAGGAGCTCGTCGCCTCTGGCAAAATGACCGAAAAGCAGTTCCACGACGCGATTCTCCGCAACGGCTCCATCCCCGTGGAACTCGTCCGCGCGACCCTTATCAAACAACCCCTGACGCCCGCGTTCCAATCCGCCTGGCGCTTCTACGATCAAGGAAACTGACGATGACCAAACCCAACTGGCACGGCGTCTTCCCCGCCGCCACCACCCACTTCAAGCCCTACTCCCACGCCCTCCCGGCCTTCCAGACCCACCTCGACAAGATGATCCAGGCCGGCGTCCACGGCATGGTCGTCCTCGGCTCGGTCGGCGAAAATACCGCGCACGATTACGACGAAAAGATCATGGTCCTCGAAGCGGCCAAAGAAGCGATCGCGGGCCGCGTGCCGCTGCTCTCCGGCGTCGCCGAGTTCACCACCGCCACCGCCTGCCGCTACGCCCGCGATTGCGAGCGCCTCGGCATCGACGGCCTCATGGTCCTCCCCGCGATGGTCTACAAGTCGGACCCCCGCGAAACCCTCGCCCACTTCCGCGCCGTCGCCCGCGCCAGCGGCCTGCCGGTGATGATCTACAACAATCCCCCGGCCTATTCCACCGACGTCACGCCCGAAATGTTCGTCGAACTCGCCGACGAGCCGACCATCGTCTCCATCAAGGAATCCTCCTCCGACCCCCGCCGCATCACCGATCTCGTCAACCTCACCGGCGACCGCTACATCCTCTTCTCCGGTGTCGACGACCTCGTCATGGAATGCGCCCTCCTCGGCGCCGTCGGCTGGATCAGCGGCCTCGTCAACGCGTTCCCGGCCGAGAACCGCGCCCTCTGGGACCTCATCATCGCCGGCAAATGGGCCGAGGCCCTCGCCCTCTACCGCTGGTACACGCCGCTCCTCCATCTCGATACCCACGTCAAGCTCGTCCAGTACATCAAGCTCGCCGCGCAGGAAACCGGCCTTTGCAGCGAAACCACGCGCCCCCCGCGCCTCGCCATCGAGGGCGCCGAGCGCGAAAAGGTCCTCGGTATCATCCGCAAGGCCATCGCCACCCGCCCCGCGCTATGACGGCCATCGAGTACGTCGACTCGCACACCGGCGGCGAGCCGACGCGCACCGTCATCGCCGGCGGTCCCGACCTCGGCCACGGTTCGCTCGCCGAACGTCTCGAGATCTTCCGCTGCGACTACGACCACATCCGCTCGGCCGTCGTCAACGAGCCGCGCGGGTCCGACGTCATGGTCGGCGCGCTGCTCTGCGAACCCGACGGCGTCATCTTCTTCAACAATGTCGGCTACCTCGGCATGTGCGGCCACGGCGCCATCGGCGTCATCGCCACCCTCGCCTACCTCGGCCGCATTCAGCCCGGCGACCACGTGCTCCACACCCCCGTCGGCGAAGTCACCGCTACCCTCCACCCCGACGGCAGCGTCTCCATCCACAACGTGCCCTCCTATCGCCATCAGCACGGCGTCACCGTCGACGTGCCCGGCGTCGGCCTCATCACCGGCGACGTTGCCTGGGGGGGTAACTGGTTCTTCCTTGTCGATGATCACGGGCAGAAGGTCGAACTCCCCTACGTCGAGCACCTCACCGACGTCGCCTGGCGCATCCGCCATGCCCTCGAAGCCAACGGCGTCACCGGCGCCAACGGCGCCGAGATCGACCACATCGAGCTCTTCGACGGCAACAAGAACTGCCCCGGCAAGGCCTACGACCGCTCGCCCTGCGGCACCGGCACCAGCGCCAAGCTCGCCTGCCTCGCCGCCGACGGCAAGCTGCGGCCCGGCGAAGTGTGGCGGCAGGAGAGCATCGTCGGCTCCGTCTTCGAGGCCAGCTATCAGCCCGACGGCCCCGTGATCCGCCCGACGATCAAAGGCCGCGCCTGGATCAGCGCGCACGGCAAACTCATCCTCGACCCCACCGACCCCTTCGTCCACGGCATCCGCGTATGACCCCCGCGCCCGACGTCATCGTCGTCGGCGCGGGCATCGTCGGCGCCGCCTGCGCCTGGGAGCTGGCCCGCGCCGGAGCGCGCGTCGAGGTCATCGATAGCGGCATTCCCGGCGGCGGCGCCACAGCGGCGGGCATGGGCCACCTCGTCGTCCTCGACGACGATCCGCTCTCGGCTCTTTCGCTCGACCTCTGGCACGCGCTCGCGCCCGCGCTGCCCGCGGCGGCCGAGTTCGTCACCTGCGGCACGCTCTGGATCGCCGCCAACGAAGCGGAGATGCAACTCGCCCGCGCCAAGTCGGGCGTCGAGGTCCTCGACGAAAAGCAGCTCTACGAAGCCGAGCCGCACCTCCGCCCGGGGCTCGCCGGCGGCGCGGTCGCGCGTGGCGACGCCGTGGTCTACGCGCCCGTCGCCGCGCAGTTCCTGCTGCGCGAGGCCGGCGTCACCGTGACCCGCGCCGCGGTGCAAAGCCTCGACGAATGCCAAGCCGGCGCGGTGGTCTGCGCGGCCGGCGCCCTCGCGCCGCGCCTCGTCCCCGGCTTGCCCGTCAAGCCCCGCAAGGGCCATCTCGCCATCACCGATCGCTACCCCGGCCTTGTGCGCCACCAGCTCGTCGAGCTCGGCTACATGGCCAGCGCGCACGGCGATTCCGACGAATCGGTCGCCTTCAACGTGCAGCCGCGGCCCACCGGGCAACTGCTCATCGGATCGTCCCGTCAGTACGGCGTCGACACGAAGGAGATCGACCCGCCGCTGCTCGCCCGCATGCTCGACCGTGCCTTCGAATTCCTGCCCGCCCTCCGCGAGTGCGCCATCGTCCGCACCTGGACCGGCTTCCGCGCATCGACTCCCGACAAGCTCCCGCTCATCGGCCGCTGGCGCGGCAACGTCTTCCTGGCCACCGGCCACGAGGGCCTCGGCGTCACCACCTCGCTCGGCACCGCGAAGCTGATCGCCGCCGCTATCCTCGGCCACGCCCCGCCCATCCCCATCGACCCCTACCGCCCGGAGCGCTTCCATGCCTGAGATCCGCTGCAACGGCCGGCCCATCCCCGCGCCCGAAGACGCCAGCGTCGCCGCCGCGCTGCTCGCCGCGCAGGTGCCGTTCACGCCGCTCTGCGGCATGGGCGTCTGCATGCAGTGCCGCGTCACCATCGACGGCCGACCCCACCAGCTCGCCTGCCAGACCCTCTGCCGCCCCGGCATGGAAGTGACCCTCCCATGACCTTCGACGTCCTGATCCTCGGCGCCGGACCCGCCGGTCTCGCCGCGGCCCGGGCGGCAGCCGGCGCCGGCCGCGTCGCCCTCGTCGATGACAACCCCGCCGCCGGCGGCCAGATCTGGCGTGGCGCCCCACAAATCGACGTGCCCGCCGGCGTGACGTTCCTCCCGCAAACCCGCGTCTTCGATCTCCGCCCGGGCTTCGTCGCCGACACCGTCCCGCACGGCCCGCTGCATGCGAAAACGATCATCCTCGCCACCGGCGCGCGGGAGCTCTTCCTCCCGTTCCCCGGCTGGACCGAGCCCGGCGTACTCGGCGCCGGCGGCCTGCAGGCGTTCGTGAAATCCGGCCTGCCCGTTGCCGGCAAACGCATCGTCGTCGCCGGTACTGGGCCGCTGCTCATTGCCGTCGCCGCCTCGCTCCGCGCACGCGGAGCCCGCATTGCCGCCGTCGTCGAGCAGGCGCCCCTCGCCCGCATCCTCCCATTCCTTCTCCGCTACCCCGCCAAACTCCCGCAAGCCATCGCCCTCCGCGCCCGCCTCGCCGGTGTGCCGTACTGGACCGGCGTCTGGCCCGTGCGCTTCGAAGCCGGGCGCGTCACTCTTTCCAACGGGCGCGAACTGCCTGTCGATTATCTCGCTTGCGGCTTCGGCCTCGTGCCGAACACCGAAGCCGCCGCGCGCCTCGGCTGCCGCATCGACGATGGCTTCGTCGCCGTCGACACGCACCAGCAAACCACCGTCCCCGGCGTCTACTGCGCCGGCGAACCTACCGGCATCGGCGGCCTCGAAAAAGCGCTCGACGAAGGCACCCGCGCTGGCCTCGCTGCCACCGGCCGGCCGCACGCCCCGCGCCGCGTTGATCCCTTCGTCGTCGACCTCGCACGCGCCTTTGCCCTCGACCCGCGCCTGAAAACCCTCGCCGCCCCGGACACCATCGTCTGCCGCTGCGAGCAGGTTCCGCTCGACGCCGTGCAATCCTTCACCGAATGGCGCGACGCCAAGCTACAGACCCGCTGCGGCATGGGCGCCTGCCAGGGCCGCGTCTGCGGTCCGATCGTCGAAAACCTCTTCGGCTGGACCCCGGCAAGTGTCCGCCCGCCCATCCTCCCCGTCCCGGCCGCCGCGCTCGCTACAGCCCGAACACGGCCAGCACCGGAAAGTGATCGCTCGGATACCGGCCGTTCCGCGAATCCGTAAGCGTCGCCGCGCTCTTCACCTTCCACGGCGCGCGGAACAGAATCCAATCGATCCGCGCCTTCCCCGGCGTGCCCTTGAAGCCGTGGAACGTCCCCTCCGGTCCCGTCTTCTTCTTCGCCGCCACCCATGCGTCCGTCAGCGCCGGCACCAGCGCGGAGTAGGCCGTCGAGTCGCCCGCCGCCGCGTTGAAATCGCCCGTCAGCAGGAACGCCCCCTCCTTCGGCATGCGGTTGGCGATGAGCAGCGCCGACCGCCGCCGCGCCTCCGCGTCCGTCTGCCCGCGATGCGCGAAGTGAGTGTTGTAGTAGGTGAACCGCTTCTTCGTCTTCAGGTCTTCGAACACCGCCCACGTCACCATCCGCGGCAGGCTCATCCCCCACGCCGACGAACCCGGCGTCTCCGGCGTCTCCGACAGCCAGAAGTTCCCGGACTCGACAGGCTTCAGCCGGTCCTTCCGGTAGAAGACCCCCATGTGCTCGTCTTCCTTGTTCCCGCGCCGGCTCACGCCGAACCACCCATATTCGGGCAACTGCGCCACGATGTACTCGCCCTGAATGTAGAACAGCTCCTGTGTGCCCATCACGTCCGGCCGGTGCCGCCGCACCGTGTCCACCAGGAAGTCCTTCCGCTTCTCCCAGAAATCTTCCCCGTCCGCGGGATTCGGATAGCGGACGTTGAACGTCATCACGCGGAGATCGGCGGCCAGCATACAACAGGCGGCGAACGCGAACAGGGCGAATCGAAGCATAGTCTCGATACGATGGTAGCGAGTCCACGCATGATCCGCCCGGTCCCGGTTACCGTCTCCTATCGACTCAGCGTGGCGCTGGCGGCTGGGGCCATGTTCGCGGTGCCGCTGCTATATGCGGGCTTCGTCGGATTCACCGCCTGGCTCGTCTGGCTCTGGGCCTGGCACGGTCTCGCGCTGCTGCTCGGCCATGCGTTGGGTTTGATGCTCTATCTCACCGGCCTCGCCGCCGGGTTCACCGTCCTCTTCTTCCTCGGCAAGCCGTTCTTCACCAAGCCCCGCCTCGACCGCGGCTACCGCGTGCTCGACATGCGCGAACATCCCGAACTCGCAGGCCTCATCGCGCGCGTCTGCGCGGCCACCGGCGCCCCGGAGCCCGCCGAGGTCGCCGTCAACATGCAGTTGAACGGCGCGGCCGCGCTCATCCATCCCGTCTGGGGCCTGCTCAACAACCGCTACCGCCTCATCCTCGGCCTCCCGCTCGCCGCCATCTGCGACCGCCAGTTGATGGCCCACGTCATCGCGCACGAAGTCGGCCACTTCTCCCAGGGCGGCGCCATGCGCGTGCAGCAGTTGATCCACTGGTCGCAGTACTACCTGATCCTGCTCATCGAAGGCCGCGACCGCTGGGACGTCTGGCTCGCCAGCCAGGGCGAGGGCCGTGCGCCCATCGTCCGCCTCTTCGCCTGGATCGCCTCGCGCGGCGTCGGCCTCAGCCGCCGTGTGCTGCGCTGGCTGCTTACCGGATCCTCCCTCGCGCACGCCGGCATGAGCCGCCAGATGGAGTTCCACGCCGACCTCTACGCCATCCGCGTGGCCGGCTCGGCCGCCTTCGCCGAATCGGTGGTCGCGCTCGCCGCCGGCAACGCCGCCCTGCAGAAGGCCCTATACATTTCCCAGCGTTCGGCCGCCGAAAACCGCTACCCCGACGACCTCGCCGCGCTCGTCGCCGGCTGCTACGCCGCCATCCCCCCCGATGACCGTCGCGAACTCGCCCGCCAGGGCCGCTACACCATCGGCCTCGGTCACGATACCCACCCCGACGACACCGACCGCCTCGAGCAGTCCGAACGCGAACACGACCCCGGTGTGCTCACCGAGCACGGTCCCGCCGCCGCCCTCTTCCACGATTTCGCCGCCCGCTGCCGCGACGAAACCCGCGCCTTCTTCGCCGTCGACAACGCCGTCTACGTCCCCGCCGCCACCCTCCTCCACGAGGACCACGCCCGCGACGCCCTCGACGCCGCCCGCATCGACTACTTCGGCGCCGTCTACGACGGGCCCGTCTGGCTCCGCATCGGCGACCCGCCGCCCGTCGACGACGCCGCCTGGCGCGAGGCCATCGACGCCGGCGACGAGTCCCGCTCCGCCACCCTCTCCCACTTCCAGGAAATCGTCGGCGGCTACGCGAAATGGGTCACCGCCACCGTCGTGCTCCGGCGTCTCGAAGCCGAACTCCCCGTCGATTGGATGCGCCTCGAACTCGAACCCTGCGACGTCGAAGAAGCGCGCCGCCGCATGTACGCCCGCGAAAAGGAGTACTGGGCCCGCGTCAACGCATTCCACACCGCGGCCCTGCCCGTCCGCCGCCGCCTGATGGCGGCCTTCGCCCGCCGCGACCGCCTGCCCGCCGATCGCCTCGCGCATTTCGAATCGCTCCTCGACGAAATCCGCGACATGGAGCGCGCCGACGAACCGACCTCAACCCTCGCCGTCGATCTCGCCGTCCTCGGCGACCTCGGCGCCCAGATCGACGCCAATCTCGACAGCCCGCCCTTCATGCGCTGCATCCAGGCCGAATTCGAAGCGGCGCTCCGCCACGCGACTCAGCTCGAAAACGCCCTGCGCCCCGAGATCCTCTCCCACGCGCGGCCCGAAACCATGCCGGACGACTCCGGCGTCTACGTCTACCTCAACGTCTACGGCGGCGTGCTCGGCCGCATCCGTGACCGCCGTCTCCGCGTCATGGGACAGCTCGCCGAACTCGCCCTCGCTGTCGAAGTCGCCTAAAGCGTCCGCAGGTGGAATCCGCCGTCCACGTTGAGCACCTGCCCCGTCGAATAATCGAGCAACCCGTCGGCGATCGCCCGCACCGTCTTCGCGATGTCCACCGACTCACCCATGCGCCGCTGCGGCAGCAACCCGTTGGCGATCTTTTCTTCGTACACCGACTCCACCGCCGCGATCATATCCGTGCGGATGATGCCCGGCCGGATCTCGAACACCTGCACGTTCGACGCCGCCAGCCGCGCCGCGTACAGCGCCACCGACATCGACAGCCCGGCCTTCGAAATGCAGTACTCGGCCCGGTTCACCGACGCCGTGTAGGCGCTGATCGACGTCACGAACGCCACGCGCCCCCCGCCCTGCTCGGCCATCCATTTCGCCGCCGCCTGCGTCAGAAAATGCGGCCCCTTCAGGTTCGTGTTGATCAGTTCGTCGAAGCTTTCCTCGGTCGCCGTCAGGATGTCGGCGCGCTCGCGCTGCGCCATCCCGGCGTTGTTGATCAGCAGATCCAGCCGCCCGAACTCCTTCCGCGTGAAATCGAGCAGCGCCCGCCGGTCGTCGCCGCTCGCGATGTCGCACTGGAAGATCGCCGCGCCCGTCTCGGCTGCCAGCGTCTCGGCCGCGTCGCGCCGCCCGCGGTAGGTGGCCACCACGTTGTGCGTCTTCGCCAGTTCGATCGCGATCGCCCGTCCGATCCCCCGCGACGCCCCGGTCACGATCGCCACCGGCCGCGCCTGCCCCAGCGCTCGCTCGATCCCCGCCGTGATCTCCTCGACCGTAAAGACCTCGATAAACGCCTCGTTATTCACGAACACCGTCGGCGTCTTCACCACGCCACGCGCCTCGCCCTCGCGCACGTCGGTCTCCACCGCCGCCGCCAGCTTCGCGTCCGTCAGCGCCGGCAGAACCTGCTCCGCGTCCACGCCCACCTCCGCCGCGTACTCGCGCACGCGGTCGGCCAGCGTCTCCGGCGTCGTCGTCTTGATCCGGCCCAGGATGAATGTCCGCCACCCCGCCGCCAGTCCGCAGGCGACCTCGTCGAACCGCCGCCCCACCTGCGCCGCCGCCTTCGCCCACGCGTGCTTGCCCAGCGGGAAATCGCGGTGAAGGAACTTCACCCGCCCGCGGTACTTCGGCAGCAGGTGGTCGTGCAGCATCGCGTCGAAAACGGTGCAATCGCCGCACTGCAGGTTCGTGTAGATTGTGACGGTAACTCGGTTGTCCATGCCCAATGGACTATTTTTTCACACGTGCCGCGCGAATCGTCTCCATGAACTTCTCGGCGATCTGCCGCCCGCGCTCCAGCCCCTCGGCGTAGGTGTTCTTTCGCTCCCCCGGCGTCAGGTGCCCGCCCACTTTGTACAGCCGCTCAAGCCCCCGCCCCACCACCCACGTCCCCGCGTACGAGATGCCCGCCTTGCCGATCACGCCGCCGCCGAACGGAATCTTACTCACCAGCTCCCGCGCGATCGCGCGCCACCCGAACGCGCCCGCGATCACGCTCGCAACCTGCGCCTTCTGCTCGCGGTAGCCGATCGCGCGGTCGTGCGCGCCGGCCAGCAGAAACGCCATCCGCAGCTGGTTCATCGTCAGAAACGCCGTGTCGGAGGCGAACTCGCCCACGGCGAACGGCAGGCTCAGCACGCTCGGCACGATGTTCGGCAGCGACGTCGTGATCGAAAACAGCACGTTCTCGTTGCACACCGCCGAAATGATCTTCTCGCTCACCGTCTTGCGGAACGGCAGGTAGTGCCGGCTCAGCGCGATGCGCAGCTCCTCGTGCTTGGCCAGAATGTCGTCCACCGTCTGCTGCGGGTTGTTGCGGTAGTAGACAAACGCGTGGTCCGGCTTATTCCGCAGCCCCGCCTCCCAGATCTCGATGTCGAGCCGCGCCGGCGGCTCCGGCATGTCGGGCAGCTTCGGTCCCAGCGGATGCACCATCGCCGCCAGGATCTGCCGCTTGGTTTCCGATATCTCCACCGGCGCCAGCCAGAACCACATCTCGTTCAGCGTGGTCTCCGTCGATGCCATCAGGCCGATATGCACATGCCGGTTCGCCATCTGCCGCACTTCGTCCGGGTTCACCGAACGGATGGCTTTGCCGATTGTCGCGAGGAAGGAGTTGACCATTGCAAGTTATTCCGGTGAGGACGCGCCGTGCAG
>CAYMTH010000052.1:0-9344 GCA_964393235.1 uncultured Solibacteraceae bacterium
CGCTCGTACAGGTGCTGGCCGCGGTCGGCGCGGAGCTGCACCAGCACGTTGTGCCGCATCGACAGCGCCGTCACCAGCCCGGAGAAGTAGAACAGCAGGATGAACAGCAGCGCCACGCGCTTCGGGTCGCGGAACCCGATCCGCTGGTACCACTTCTCGGCCGGATTGCCGGTCAGCGCGCCGGCCTCGCCCCAGGCGTAGTGGATCAGCGTCGGCCGTCCCAGCCGGCCAAGCACGTCGACACAGGCGTCGATGCACTCGCCGCAGTGCACGCACTCGATCTGCTTGGCGCTGTCGCGGATGTCGATGCCCATCGGGCAGACGCGCACGCACTTCTTGCACTGAATGCAGCTCTTCTCCTCGTCGCGGTAGTGCACCAGCAGCGAGTTCCTGTCGACCAGCATCCCCTGCAGGTAGCCGTAGGGGCAGACCGTGGTGCAGAACTTCTGCCGGACGAAGGCGAAGTCAAGGAAAGTGATCAGCGTGACGACGGCGCCGGAGATGCCGCCCGCGGTCTGGATGTCGAACGCCAGCAGCCGGGCGAGCAGGTCGCGCGGCTCAACGAAATAGGAGATGAAGACGAAGGCCAGAAACACGGACGCCACGGCCACGCCCGCCAGGCCGATCAGCCGTTCCGCCAGCCGCAGACGCGCCGCCGGGGCGCCGGCCCAGCGTTTCTTCACGAACTTCGCGACGCGCATCTCCCACCACTGCGCCGCCTCGGAAAAGATCGTCTGCGGGCACAGGTACCCGCAGTAGATCCGGCCGTAGATGAGCGCCATGGCGACCACCACGAACAGCAGGAACAGCATGGTGAAAAAGAGAATGGCGAACTCGCTGATGGCGAGTTCGAAACCGGCGAAATAGAACCGCTGCCGGGGCAGGTCGAAGCGCATGACGCTCAGGAACGGCAGCGCCAGGAAGATCAGAAAGCAGCCGAGGTGGATCAACTTCCGCACCTCGTGATAGGTCCACTTCGGCGGAGGCAGCGGTGGCCGTCGTTCGCGCGCGGCGGGTTTGGGATCAGACGCGATGTTGGACATGGCAGGCAGGCCCCTCACTTCCGGAGACCGGGATGCGGAGTGTCCCCCGCCAGGCCACGAACAGCCCGGCGGCGATCATCGCGACAGCGGCAACGCGTGTTCCATACCGGGTACCAATTCGGGAAAAGCGGCGTTGCAGTCCTGCGGCAAATAACCCGATGGCGAGCAGCGCGCCCGCCGTACCCGCGCCAAATCCCAACATGGTGGCGCCACCGTCAGCGGCGTTTCCCGCGGCGGCCGCCTTCACCAGCGCCGCCCAGACCATGCCACAAGGCAGCAGCCCCAGCAGCAGTCCCAGCCGGAAGCGATTGAAAACGCCCGGCTTAAGCAGCAGCGGCGCGGTCCACTTCAGCAGCCGGCGAGCCGTCGGGCTCTGCTCGATCTGCACCAGTTGCCGCTTTGGGATGAGGTCCAGCATCCAGATTCCTGCCAGGACCAATAGCACGCCGCTTGCCATTGCCACCCAACGCTCCAACCCCGGCAGCGCGGCCAGCACGGCGACGCCCCCGCCCGCCTCTCCGGCGGCCATGCCGAGCAGGCAGTAGGTGGCGATCCGGCCCGCGTTGTAGGCGAAGTGCCCGGCCGCGCCCCCGCCCGCCGCTCCGGCGGCGAGAACCAGCGGTCCGCACATCTGGGAGCAGTGCAGGCTGGCGGCCAGGCCGAGCCCGAAAGCCACGCCCCAGTCGCCCGCCGTCATACCGCCGTACCGTAGTTGATCTTCGGGTTCGGCGCCGGAATCGACACGCACTCCCAGGCGAAGTCGAAATGCTGCATCGTGATCGCGTTGGTCGGGCACCGCGAGGCGCACATCGCGCACCGCAGGCAGGTCGATTCGTCTTTCATGAGCACCGCGCCGAACTCGTCCGGGTCCGCCCCGTCGAGCATCTCGGCCCACTTCGGCTCATGCAGCAGATCCCGCAGCGGCGTCAGCCGGATCAGGTTCTCCGGACAGACGTCGACGCAGCCGTTGCAGCCCACGCACTTGTTCGTGTCGAACACCGTGTTGACGTTGCAGCGCAGGCACCGCGACGCCTGGTGCCGCGCGTCGGCCTCGGTGTAGTTCTCCTCGACGATGTCGATCGACGCGGCCCGGCGCGTGGCTTCGAGCGCCGGCGGATTCTCGCGCTCGAACCGGTCCCAGCCCTCGGCCATCGTATAGGCCGCCGGCTTCCAGTTCCGCCGCAGAACGACGTCGGTTCGCGTGCGGCGCAGGTAGTCGTGCATCGAACGGGCGGCAATCTGCGCCGATGCCACCGCGTCGATGAACAGCCGCGGACCGTGGGCGATGTCGCCGCACGCGAACACATCCGGAGCCGTCGTCTGGTACGTCTCCGGATTGACCTTGATCAAACCCCGTTCGCTCGCCACGCCGTCCTCCGGCGCCAGGAACGAAAGGTCGGATGTCTGCCCGATGGCGAAGATCACCGTGTCGGCCGGGATCTCCTCGACGTCGTCCGAGTCGAACTTCGGACTGAACCGCTTGTTCTCGTCGAACACCGAAAGGCAGCGGACGGCGCGGAAGGATTTCACCTTGCCGTCCCGGCCCTCGATCGACAGGGGCCCCCGGCGCGCGTGCAGGCGGACGCCTTCCTCCTTGCCCTCTTCGATTTCGATCTCGTCGGCCGGCATCTCGTCCCGGCTTTCGAGGCACACCACGTGCACTTCCTTGTCCCCGCTCATCCGCAGCGCGCTCCGCGCCACGTCGTAGGCCATCTGCTGGTCGCGGTTGATCTCTTCGATCTCCTCGTTCCGGCTCTTCATCCACGCCGGCCGCAGGGCGCTGCGCGCCACGTCGTAGGCGACGTTGCCGCCGCCCACCACCACGATCCGCTCCCCGAGCGGCATCGGCACGCCCTCGTTGAACGACCGCAAAAACTCCATGCCGTCGTAGACCCCTTCGAGGTCCCCGCCCGGCACGTTCAGCTTGCGGCCCTTGGGCAATCCGATGCCGAGGAAAATCGCCGCGAAACCTTCGTCGCGCAGGCTCTGGATCGTAAAGTCGCGGCCGAGGCGCATGTTGCACTTCAGGTCCACACCCAGGGAGAGGATGGCCTGTATCTCGGCCTTGACCAGGTCGCGCGGCAGCCGGTAGACCGGCACCCCGACCCGCGTCATGCCGCCGGGCTCGGCGTCAGCCTCGAACACCGTCACCTTGTACCCGATGCGGGTCAGGTCGTGGGCGACGGTCATTCCGCTGACACCACCTCCGACGACGGCAATCCGTTCGTAGTCGCCGCGGTTGGGCGGCAACATCTTGTCGTTGGCGAACTCGCGGTGGCGCGTGAAGTCGCCCGTCTCCGGCCCGAACTGGCCGGTGACGAAACGCTTCAGCGCGCGGATGGCGACGGGCTCGTCGAGCGAGCCCCGCCGGCAGTTCAACTCGCACGGCGCTCCGCACACGCGGCCGCAGATCGAGGCGAACGGGTTCGTCGCCCGGATGATCCGGTAGGCGTCCTCGTATCGCCCCTCGGCGATCGCGTTCACGTAGCCGCACGCATCGGTATGCACCGGGCACGCGTGACGGCACTTCACCATCTCCACCCAGTAGGCGGAGTCGTCCGGCTGAACCAGTTCGATCGGATTCGGAGGTGCTGTCACGGTGGCCATTAGTGTTTCCCGCTCCGGAAGGCGAACAGGATGACGAGCAGGACGTAGACGAACGCCATCGCGGCGACCGCCATCATGAACCCGTCAGCGGTGGTGGTGGCCGCGTTCATCGCCCGCACCAGCGGGCCGCGGTCGGCATGGTCCACTTCCCCGTTCATGTACACGATGAGGTAGGAGGCGCACGCCAGGCCCCACACCACGTAGACGCCCTTCAGAAAGCCCGGAACCTCGGTGCCTTCCTTTTCGCTGATCCAGCCGTCGGCGTACTCTTTGATTTGCGGTTTCTCTTCCATGGTGGTCTCCCCAGTTAGTCCTCGTTGAGCATCCGGAACTTCGCATCCTCACTGTGCTTGTCCCAGTAGCCGTGGTGGCGCGTCTTGATCAGGAAATACCCCGCCAGGCTGAACAGAATCGCGAAGAACAGGTAGGCGAAGTAAACGCTGGGCCAGCTGAAATCCTGGTACATGGCGGGCCTCACTTCTCGTAGTCGTTATCCGGCCGCCAGTTCTTGGCCCGGCCGAGCGTCTGCAGGTAGGCCACCATCGCCTGGAACTCCTCTTCGTTCGAGGCGATCCACGGGAACGGCGGCATGATCGAGCCTGGCACCAGATCCCGCGGGTTGCGGAAGTGCGTCCGGTGCCACTGCGCGTCGTACTTGCCGCCCACGCGCGACAGATCCGGCCCCGTCCGCTTGGTGCCGAACAGGTGCGGCGAATCGTAGACGAACTCGTCCGGCGTCGAGATCGGCGAATCGACCCCGCGCCACCCGGAGCGCTTCGTGTCGGCGAGGATCGTGCGCGTCTGCTGCGTGTGGCAGTAGGTGCAGCCCTCGCGGATGTAGATCTGCCGGCCCTTCAGTTCGAGATCGGTGTAGGGCTTCAACTGCCCGGTGATCCCCTTGGCGGGGTCCGAGTTCGAAAACGGCTTGGCCCAGGTCTTGTCGATCAGCGGCGGCACCACCGTCGTCAGCAGGCCCCCGATGAAGAAGATGCCGAGCGACGCCGCGATGGCGAATCCGAAATTAGTATCCGCTTTCTGTAACATGCATCTCCTCCTACGCCGCCACCGGCTTCTTTTCGCCCAGCGCCGTCGCCATCACGTTGTAGGCGAAGCAGACGATCCCGGCGAACATCAGGATGCCGGAGAAGAACCGCACCAGCCAGACCGGCCCGAGCGCGATCACCGTGTCGATGAACGGAATCGCCGGGTTGTTCCACTGCCACCCCTGCCAGAAACCGCCCAGCCACAGCGTCACGAAGAAGCCCAGGCCGCCCGACATGAAGAACCAGTAGCTCCATTGCGCCAGCGGCTGGGAGTGCAGTTCCGTGCGGAAGATCCGCGGCAGGATGTAGTAGGTGCCGGCGATCGCGAAGAAGCTGAACGCCCCCAGCACCGCCATGTGCGCGTGGCCGGGAATCCAGTCCGTCTTCGAGACGATCGCGTTTACCGCCCGCAGCGAGTGCATCGGCCCCTGGAAGCAGGTGAGCAGGTAGAACACCACGCCCGACATCAGGAACTTCAGCGGCACGTTATCGCCCATCTCGTGCCAGTGGCCCTTGATCGTCGCGAACAGATTGAACACCACCGCCCACACCGGGATGATCAGCATCACCGAGAAGGCGATCGCGATCGTCTGCAGCCACTGCGAAATCGGCCCGTGCAGCATGTGGTGCGCCCCCGTCCAGACGTAGACGAACGCCAGCGACCAGAACCCGATCATCGACAGCTTGTGGCTATGGAGCGGCAGGTTCGACGACTTCGGAATAAAGTAGTACGCCAGCGCCAGGCCCACCGGCGTGAAGATCAGGCCCACCGCGTTGTGGACGTACATCCAGTTCAAATTCGCCTGGTTGACGCCCGTCGCGAACAGCGTGGCGAAGTTGCCCGTCAGGTAGACGAACGCCGTCCACAGGATGGTCCCCATGATGTACCAGATGCTCACGTACATCTGCTGATAACGGCGCGTGGCGATCGTCATGAAGATGTTCACGCCGAACATGATCCACGCCACCACCACCAGCACATCGAGCGGCAGCGGCAGCTCGGCGTACTCGAGCCCCGAGTTCCACCCCATCAGCAGGCAGACCACCGCGCCCAGCACGATCACGTTCCACAGCGCCGCCGTCGCCATCCCGAGCTTTTCGCTCCAGATCTTGACGCCGCACAGCCGCGGAATCAGGTAGAAGGTCAGCGCCATGTCGCACGCCAGCAGCCACCCGAACAGCATCCCGTTCACGTGCAGCGGCCGCATCCGGCCGTAGGTGAACATCGCCACCGTCGACAGCAACTCCGGCCACACAAACTTGGCCGCGATCACCACCGCGACGATCCCCACGATGAAGAAGTAGGCCACACTGCTCAGCAGGAACCACTTCACGGTCAGATCTTCGTGGACGACCGGCTCGCCACCGGTGACCCGTTGTATCTCGGTTGCCCTGTCCTGGGCGTTCGCGTCAGGCATTCTCTCTTCCCTTTCCCCTTCCGGCTAGCGGGCCTGCGCCCGCTGGACTTCTTTCTTGTTCATGCTGCGGATGAAGTTGACGATGTCGCCCACGTCGTTCTGGCTCAGCCCGTAGTCGATCCACGGCGGCATCGCCGTCCCCTGCACCCCGTAAAGAATCGAGTCGAACAGGCGCTTGTCGCCGATGCTGTTCACAAACTGCGCGTTCCGCAGGTTTCGCGGCCGCGGCACGATGTCGAGCGAGTTCGGCCCCTTGCCGTCGCCCTTCCTGCCGTGGCAGCCGCCGCAGCGCGCGACGAAGATCGCCTCGCCCCGCTCGAGCGAGCCTTTGTTCATCGCCACCGGATTCTTCTCCGGCAGCTTCCGCTCCTTCGACGCCGGCCGCTTCGCCTTTACGAACGCCGTCTCCAGATAGTCGAGCAGCGAATCGACCTGCGCCTCGCTCATCACCTTGCCCCACGGCGGCATCGACGTCCCGGCCACGCCCTCCTGGATCGCCGTCTTGAACCGCGCCCGCGGCTTCGAGTTCATGAACGCCGTCTTGGTCAGGTCGCGCGGCGCCGGATCGATGTAGATCGCGATCGGCCCCAGCCCGTCGCCCTTCGCCCCGTGGCACCGCGCGCAGGCTTCCTTGTAGAGCGCCTCGCCCGTCAGCGTCGCCGCGATCGGCGTCTTCTTCCCGGCCAGGTACGTGCTCATCGACTGGAACTGCGCATCGGTGAACCGGAACGACGGCATGATCGAGTCCGGCATCAACGCCCGCGGATCGCGGAAGTGATCGGCGATCCACTGCTCGTCGCGCATCAACCCGGCATAGGTGATGTCCGGCGCGATCCCGCCGTCCTTGCCGTCGAGCTTGTGGCACGCCGTGCAAGCGAACCGGTCGATCAACTCGGCCCCGCCGCTCAGTTCCTTCGCCGCCACCGCCGGACCACCCTCGGTCTTCGAGGCGTCCGCCAGCCGCTGCTTGTAACGCTCCAGCCCGGTCTCGACGAAGTTGATCCCCTTCCGGCTCTTCAGGAAGACCACGATCGCCTTCACCTCGTCCGGCTTCAGGTTGAACTTCGGCATGAACGACGTCGCCGAGTTCGCCCGCGGCTCCACGATCGACTCCCACAGGTAATCGATCTTGAACTTCTTACCCGCTTCCGAGAGATCCGGACCCAGCGTCCCGTCCGAAATCCCTTCCACCTTGTGGCACCCGTAGCAGTTGTTCGTAAAAAACAGCTGCCGTCCCCTGGCGATCGTCTGCGTGCCCGGGAAGTTCTCCTCGGTGTGGCACTGCGCGCAGGCCACTTCCAGGTACTCCTTCCCCTTCAGGTGCGGCAGGTACTCCTGCTTCCACGGCTCCTGCGTGATGTAGCCGAGCAGCGGCTCCGGCCAGTAGTGGTCCTCGCCGTGCGCGTACTGCGTCTGCAGCCCGCGCCCCTGCCCTTCGTGGCACACCGTGCAGCCGAAATCGGCGAACTTGTGCCGCCGTTCCCACGTCCCGTTCGGCTTCTGTTTATCGCCGAGCGAGGCCAGGAACGGGTGCGACTTCAACGGCTGCGCGTGGCCGGCAAACCGCGGGTCGTCCGACGCCACGTGGCAGGTGATGCAGCGGTCGACGCGCTGTTCGCCGAACTGCGTCACCAGCGTCTGCTCGATCCGCGGCGAACGCTCGTTCAGCGCCGCCCGCTCCCGGTCGTTTTTCGACAGCGCCTTGGCCTGGTCGAAGTACGCCGTCTGGTGGCGCTCCCAACGGTGGAAGAACTGCTGGAAGAACACCGACCCGTGCACAATCAGAATCAGTAAGGAAGCAATCGCTAGGGCTATTCGCATAGGGGTGTCCTCGTTACCAGGGGGAGACGAACTCCCAGTTCGGGCCGCGGAAGAACGTGCCGATAATCACCAGAATCACGTTGAGCAGGGCGAAGCTCACAAACAGCGTGTTCGCCAGCAGCCGCTCCCGCGCGAACCACTTGCCGACGCCCTTCCGCCCGCGGTCGACGTACGGCGCGATCAACAGCCCCAGCACCATCAGCCCCGGGATCCCCACGCCGCCCCAGAACGCCGAATAGCTCACCAGCTCCTGCAGCCCCAGGAAGTACCAGGGCGCCTTGGCCGGATTCGGCGGATGCGTCACGTTCACCGGCTCCTCCAGCGGCGCGTCGAAGAACATCGCCAGCACCAGAATCACCGCCAGCGTGAAGACGAACACGAACAGCTCCGCCAGGAACAGGTTCGGCCACGAGTAGACCGTGTTCTCCGGCGTGTTTCCCGCGTTCAGCACGTTGCCCCGCACCAGCCCCTGCAACCCGAACTTCTTCGGCTTCGGAACCTCCTGCGCCACCGCCGCCGGCACGGCGGCTTCCTCCGGCCGCGACAGCCCGCCGTCCTTCCGGATCCGCCAGAAGTGCACCATCACCAGCAGCATCATCACCGCCGGCAGCACCGCGATGTGCAGCACGTAGAAGCGCAGCAGCGCCTCCTGCCCCACCGCCGTGTCGCCCAGCAGCAGGAACTGCATCTCCTTGCCCACCACCGGCGCGTAACCGGCGATCGACGCGCCCACCGTGATCGCCCAGAACGCCAGCTGATCCCACGGCAGCAGGTAGCCGGTGAACGAACTGAACAGCGTCAACAGAAACAGCACCACGCCCAGCACCCAGTTGAACTCCCGCGGCTTCTTGTACGATCCCGTCAGGAACACCCGGCACATGTGCAGGAAAACCGCCGCCACCATCAGGTGCGCGCCCCACCGGTGCATGTTCCGCAGGAACGTCCCGAACGCCACCGACCCGCGCAGGTCCAGCATCCGGTCGTAGGCCTGCCCCGTCGACGGGACGTAGTAGAACATCAGCAGGACGCCGGTCAGCGTCAGGATCACGAACAGGAAGAAGCTGATCAGCCCCAGCCCCATCGTGAACCACGGCTTCAGCGTGTGCCGGTTCACCTTCACCGGATGGATGTGCAGGAAGAAATTGGTGAAGCTCGTCTGGCTCCGCCCCAGGTCCGAATCCGGCAGCGGATGCCGGAAGATCGACGACCAGACCTCCTGCGGCAGCACCCGAAGACGGTCCAGCGCCTTCGGCTTTTTCTCTTGAACAGTGGGTGCGCTCATGCGTGTGGCCTATACGTTGAAGTAGGTGCCAGGCTCGATTTCCTGGTCTTTATCGACTTCCAACTCGCCGTTCGGCGCCATCGAGACCTTGTACCCGGCCAGCGGCTGCGACTCCGGGCCGCCCGTCACG
>CAYMTH010000052.1:9354-14577 GCA_964393235.1 uncultured Solibacteraceae bacterium
TGGTCGTACCGCGACCCGTGGCACGGGCACGAATACCCCGTATCCGACGGGCTCACGATGCACCCCAGATGCGTGCACGTCGTCGAGATCGCCGCAAACTGATTCCCGTCCCGGACCAGACAGATCCGCCGGTCCTCCAGCGCCAGCTTCGTGCCCGAAGGGAACTCCTCCGGCTTGCCGACATGAAACCGCGACGGCTGCCCGTAGGTCGCCCTCGGCTTAATAAAAACAAAGTTCGAGAACGCGCTCAGCACTGCCGACCCGATCAGTCCGAAGCTGCTCAAAAACGTCAAAATCCGACGGCGCCCGCCCGATTCTTCCTGTTCGGCCGGCTTATGCGTCTCGTTACCCATTCCGAGTCTCCTGTGGGGGCTTCGCGGAATCCACCATCTCCTCCAGATCCGACCAGAAGACCTGATACTTCGTCTCCTCCAGATCCCGGAAATAGTCCCGCTTCACGGCAAAGACGAAAACGAGCGCCGCGCCTGTCCCCATCAAAAGGCTTGCGACGATCGCGATCCACGTCTGCTCCATGTCCCCGTACGCAATGCAGTTCGGAGTCCAAATCCGCCGCCTCCTGTTTTCAACTGCTTACAAATCCACCCGGGGCATTTGCCCCACCTCGCCGCAACGCCCGTCAGGGCGATTTCCCCCGATCCCCCGTGCTACAGTCTTCCCATGTGCCCCCTCCCCGCCGCCCTTCTGCTCGCCGCGCTCGCCCTCCCCGCCCAGCCCCTGCTCACACAAATCGACATCTTCCGCGCCTCCACCAACGGCTACCACGCCTACCGCATCCCCACCCTCGTCACCGCCGCCAACGGAGCCCTCGTCGCCTTCGCCGAAGCCCGCCGCGACAACCGCGGCGACCCCGGCCTGGGCGACATCGACATCGTCGCCGTCCGCTCCACCGACAACGGCGTCACCTGGTCCCCCCAACAGCTCATCGACGACCCCGGCGAAAAATGGGCCGCCTCCAACCCCACCCCGCTCCTCGACCGCTCCAACGGCCGCCTCTGGCTCTTCTTCAACCGCTGGCAACCCGGCTTCGGCACCGAAAAATCCCAGCCCGCCACCGCCAACAACCAGACCTGGGCCCGCTACTCCGACGACCACGGCCTCACCTGGTCCGCCCCCCGCGACCTCACCCGCGACTCCCGTGACTTCGACCACTGGGGCGCCATCTTCCTCGGCCCCGGCGGCGCCATTCAATCCAAATCAGGCCGCCTCCTCGTCCCCGCCGCCATGAAGTACGACGCCATGTCCGTCATCGGCCCCGCCGGCCCCATCTCCCAGCTCCGCGCCTACGTCCTTTACTCCGACGATCACGGCCAGTCCTGGCGCCGCGGTGCCCTCGTCCCCGTCTTCACCAACGAAAACCAGCTCGTCGAGCTCGCAAATGGCGACATCCTCATGGACGCCCGCCAGAACGGCGGCGAACACCGCTGGTTCCTCCCCTCCCCCGACGGCGGCCAGTCCTGGTCCCGCCCCCGCGCCGGCCACGCCCTCGTCCCCGTCGCCACCGCCATCGAACGCTTCGCCCCCGGCCTCCTCATCTGGACCGGCCCCAAGGGCCCCGCCCGCCAGCACCTCGTCGTTCGCGTCTCCTACGACGATGGCCAGACGTGGATCAATGAACGCACCCTCTACGGCGGCTTCTCCGCCTACTCCGACATCGCCATGCTCGCCGACGGCTCCGCCGGCGTCGTCTTTGAACGCGGCGAACGCGAGCCCTACCAGTCCGTCACATTCGTCCGCTTCAACCGCGCCTTCCTCGAACCGCCCGGGACGCTAATTCCGTCCGTCCGCCGCTAGCACCCGCAGAATCGCCGTCCCGTACCGCGACGCCGTCCGCGGCCCCACGCCCGAAATCGTCAGCAGGTCGTCCTCCGACGCCGGCCGCTCCGCCACAATCTCCTCGAGCGCCTTGTCCGTCAACACCCGGAACGGCGGCACACCCTCTTTCTTCGCCACGCCCATCCGCCACTTCTTCAACGCGTTCACCACCGGGTCCCCAGCCGCCGCGCGCTTCTTCCCCTTCGCCGCCTTCCGCACCCCGCGCTTCTTCTTCGCCTTCCGCTCCGGCCGCTCTTTGATCAACAGCTCATAGGAGTCCGGCTCCCGCAAGAAGAACGCCTTCCGGTAGGCGATCTCCCGCCCGTCGGCCTCGAACGTCTCGTCCCGCAGTTCGATCAAGCCCGCCCGCGACATCGCCGCCAGCAACTGCTCGAACGTGTCCCGGTCCAGCCCCGCGCCCTCCCCGTACTCGGTGAACAGCTTCCCCGTCGACCGCCCTTCCATCTTCATCAACTGCCGCAGCACCGTCCGCGAGACCTTCATCTCCCGCTCGGTCGCCTCCCGGAACCGCTGCGCCTCGCAGTCGTCCGGCGCGCAGAAATCGCAGATCCCGCACGCCGCGCCCGCCCCCGCCCGGTCGCCGAAATGCGCCACCAGCGCGCACATCCGGCACTGGCTGGTATCGGCGAACCGCAGCATCGCCTCCAACTGCTCCCGCTTCTGCGCGATCTGCATCTGGTACGGACTCTTCCACTTCCCGGGCCCCAGCGTGACGTTCTCCTGGTAGTCCACCGCCGCGCCGCCGTGAATCCACAGCTTCTCCAGCGCCTTCTCGAACGCCTCCTCGTCCATCCGCACCCGCGCCCGCACCGCCTCCTTCTCCTGCGGCTCCTCCGTCAGTACTTTGTAGATCTTCTCCAGCACCTCGGCCGGCGGATAGTCGCGATTGAAAAAGTGGTCGTGCGTGTACCGGTCCGCGTAGGAGTGCATCAGCACCGCCCGCGACATCTCCCCGTCCCGCCCCGCGCGCCCGATCTCCTGGTAGTACCCCTCGATGCTCCCCGGCAGCGCCGTGTGGATTACCGTCCGCACGTCCGGCTTGTCGATCCCCATCCCGAACGCGATCGTCGCTACGATCACCTCCAGCCGCCCGCTCAAGAACCCGTCCTGCACCTTCGCCCGCGTCTCGGCCTTCAACCCCGCGTGGTACGCCGCCGCCGGCAGCGCTCCCTTCAGTTCCACCGCCAGTTCCTCGGCCGCCTTCCGCGTCGGCGCGTAGACGATCGCCGGCCGCCGCCCCTCGTCCTCCAGCAACTCCCGTACCAGCGCCGACCGGTCCCCAGGCGACGCCTCCACCACCTCGATCGCGATGTTGTCCCGCCGGAAGCCCTGAATGAACCGCCCGCCCTCGCCCAGCCCCAGTTGCTTGGCGATGTCGTTCTGCACGATCGGCGTCGCCGTCGCCGTCAGCGCGATCACCGGCGCCGGCCGCAGCGCCGGCAGATGCTGCCCCAGCGTCCGGTAATCGGGCCGGAAATCGTGCCCCCACTGCGAAATGCAGTGCGCCTCGTCCACCGCCACCAGCGCCGGTTTCCGTTTCGCCAGCATCTCCGGAAACCCCGGCACCCGCAGCCGCTCCGGCGCCACGAACAGAAACTGCAGCCGTCCCGCCAGGTAGTCGATGCACGCCTGCCGCGAATCCGCCCGGTCCCGCCCCGAATGAATCCGCTCCACGGCGAACCCGCGCTCCTTCAACTTCGCCACCTGGTCTTCCATCAGCGCAATGAGCGAGCTGATCACCAGCGGCGTCCCGCCCAGCGCCAGCCCCGGCAGCTGATAGCACAGCGACTTCCCCGCCCCCGTCGGCATCACCAGCAGCACGTCTTTTCCATCCACCACCGCCCGGCACACCGCCTCCTGGCTCGGCCGGAACTCCGAGAACCCGAACGCCTCCCGCAGCAGCGCCGGCAGGTTCCGCGTTCCGCCTTCGATCCGCAGCGGCGGCGCCTCGCCCACGTCTTCCGGCATCGGCGGCGGCCCCACGTCCTTCCGCTACACCGGCTGCGCCCCCACCTTCCCCACCACCTCCCGCACGTACTCCTCGATCCCCGCCATAAACGGCTGCAGCTCCGCCTCCCGCCGCTCGATCCGCTTCAGGAACGCCTCCCACTGCCCCGTCATCGCCGGACTCTTCACCTCCGGATGCACCACTTCGATCAGGTGAGTCCCCTTGTCCGTCGCCGCCAGCGTCTTGCCCTGCCGCTCCACGTACCCGCGCTCCAGCAGCACTTCGATGATCGCCGCCCGCGTCGCCGGCGTGCCGAGCCCGTTCTCCTTCATCGCCTCCGACAGCTCTTTCTCGTCTAGCGTCTTGCCCGCCGTCTGCATCGCCGTCAGCAGCGTCGCGTCCGTGAACCGCTTCGGCGGCCGCGTCTTCTTTAACACGGATTCCGCCTTCACCACGTCCTGCTCCTGCCCCTGCCGCAACTCCGCCGGCAGCGTCTGCTCCCCGGTGTCTTTTTCCTTGTCCTTCCCCTTTTTCTCGACCACCACGTCGAGCACCTTCCACCCCATCTGCCGCACCAGCGTGCCCGCCGCGTGATACCGGTCCACCACTTCCCCGTTCGTGATCGTCGTGATCACCGTCGTCACTTCCGTCAGGTAATCGTCGTGCCACGCCATCAGCAGCCGCCGGCAGACGAGATCGTAGATCCGCCACTCGTCCTCGGCCAGGTTCGCCCGCGCCGGCGAGGTCGCCGTCGGGATGATCGCGTGGTGATCGGTAATCTTGGCGTCGTCGACGAACCGCCCCGGCAGCGGCCGCTCCCCGCTCCCCGGCGCCACCAGCTTCTCGTACTGCGGCCCGATCGCCCGCACCACCCCCGGCAGTCCCGCCGCCACCGTCCGCGATAGATGCCGCGAATCGGTTCTCGGATACGAAATCAGCTTGTGCGTTTCGTACAGCTTCTGCGCCGCGTCCAGCGTCCGCTGCGCGCTGAACCCGTACAGCCGGTTGGCGTGCCGCTGCAGCTCCGTCAGGTCGTACAGCCCCGGCGGAGCCATCTTCTTCGCCTCCGCCTCCAGCGACTCGATCCGCGCCTCCCCCTTCTTCGCCCGCGCGACAATCTCCTTCGCCTCGTCCGTCCCCGCCGGCAGTCGCATCGCCTGCTGCGTCGTCTCGCCCTTCTGCAAAGGATGCCGGAACCACGTGCCCACGTAAACCGGCTTCCCCGCCACACCACGCGGCGTAAAGGTGACCTGCACCTCCCGGTACTCCTCGGCTACGAACGCCCGCACCGCCAGCTCCCGCTCCACCAGCATCGCCAGCGTCGGCGTCTGCACCCGCCCCACCGACAGCTTTTCGTTAAACGCGATCGAATACGCCCGCGACAGGTTCATCCCCACCAGCCAGTCCGCCCGGCTCCGCCC
>CAYMTH010000053.1:0-14531 GCA_964393235.1 uncultured Solibacteraceae bacterium
ACTGGTCCGGCGGCGCGGCGCACCACGCGTCCGGAATCGCCACCTCCGGCGCCAACCCGCCCCGCACGAACGCCTTAATCCCCGCGTCCCGCCCCAGCTTCCGCGCCAGCGCCACGTCCTGCTGAATGTTCCGCTGCTGCAGCAGCCGGATCGTCGTCTGCTTGGGCTGAAACTCGCTCTTCAGCGGCCGGCACAGATAGTCGCGCCACGGGCTGATCATCGCCGCGTCCGCCCGCGCCTCCGGCGCCGGCAGCCCCCAGAACTTCGGCTGGAACTGTGGAATCTGCGCCGGGATGAACCGCCCCTCCATCGGGTAGATTACCCACCGGTCGCCCACCCACAGCTGCGCCTCGATCTTCATCCGCCGCACCGGCGCGTCCCGGTCCACCCACACGTCCAGCCAGAAGGTGATGTTCTCTTCCTTCTCCGTGCGCCCGTGGACCGGCAACTCCACCTTCTCCAGCCGGTCCGGAATCCCGTTCGGATTGTAGAACTGCCGGTACAGCACCACGCGCGTCGCGTTCTCCGGGTTCTGCCCGATCTCGAGCGACCAGTCGATCCCCGCCGGGATATTCGCCGTCACGAAAAACGAACTGAACCCGTTCCGCGCCAGCGCCGGCGAAAGAATCTCCCGCGCCCGTTCCATACGGTCCGCCGCGATCACTTTCCCGTCCGCCCCCACCCGCTGGAACTCCGACCGGACGTAGAGTTCCTGCGCGGGCAGGGTGAACGCAAAACTGAAAATCGCGAACAGGCAACGCATGGCCATCCGCCTCCCGCTTACGCGAGGTCGAACTTCTCGATGTGCACCGTCGGGTCGCCGGTCACCAGCACCGGACGCCCGAAAATCCCTTCCAACTCTTCCAGATGCTGGTTCCGGTGCGACTTGAGCACCTTGGCCACCTCGGGATGAACCCGCAGCACCACGGTCTTGTCGTCCACCGCCTTGGCCAGCTTCTGCGCTTCCAGCAGGATCTCGCCGATCACCGTCGCCACGCTCTTCACCGAGCCCGAACCTTCGCAGTACGGGCACGGCTGGCACAGCGTCCGCTCCAGCGACTGCTTCACGCGCTTGCGCGTAATCGCCACCAGGCCGAAATCGTTGAACTGCAGAATCTTGTACGGCGCCCGGTCGACGCGCATCGCCTCTTCGAGCGCCGCCATCACCTTCTGCCGGTTCTTCCGCTCGTCCATGTCGATGAAGTCGACGACGATGATGCCGCCCAGGTCGCGCAGCCGGATCTGCCGCACAATCTCCTTCACCGCTTCGATGTTCGTCTTGACGATCGTGTCTTCCAGCCGGTTCGACTTGCCGACGAACTTGCCGGTGTTGATGTCGATCGCCACCAGCGCTTCGGTCTGATTGATCACGATGTAGCCGCCCGACTTCAGCCAGACCTTCGGCCGCAGCGCCTTCTCGAGCTCGTTCGTAATCCCGAACGCATCGAAGATCGGCACCGGCCGCGTCCACAGCTTCACCCGGTTGATCATCTGCGGCTGGAACCGCTGCACGAACTGCAGCGTCGAGGCGTACAACTCCTCGTTGTCGAGCCAGATCGTCTTGAAGTCCGACGACACCTGGTCGCGCAGCGTCCGCTGCACGATGTCGAGGTCGTGGTGCACCAGGCACGGCGCGTTCCGCTTCTCCGCCTTGGCCCGGATGTCGAGCCACAGGTTGTAGAGGAACTGCATGTCGTTGGCGATCTCTTCTTCCGTCTGCCCTTCGCCGGCCGTCCGGATGATGAACCCGCCCGACATGCCCTGCCGGTGCTGCTGCAGAATCCGCTTCAACCGCAGGCGCTCTTCGTCGCTGGCGATCTTCCGCGACACGCCGTTGTGATCCACCGTCGGCATGTACACGCAGTAACGGCCCGGCAGTGCGATGTGCGACGTGATGCGCGCGCCCTTCTGCGCGATCGGTTCCTTGGCGATCTGGACCAGAATCTCCTGGCCGGCCTTCAGCAGGTCAGTGATCAGCGGCAGCGGCGGACGCTCACCGCGATCCCGGTGCCGGCCTCGATCCCCGCGGTCGCCGCGATCCCCACGGTCACCCCGGTCACCACGTTCACTCCGCTCGCCCCGGTCCCCGCGTTCCCCGCGATCGGACCGTTCGCCGCGCTCCGGCCGCTGTTCGGCCACGCGCTCTTCCACCGGCGCGGCCTCGACCACCGCCGCCGGTTCGGCAACTTCTCCTTCCGCCACCGGAGCCGCGCCCCGGTTCTCCTGCCGGTCCTCCCGGTCCCCGCCGCGTCCGCGGCGACGGCGGCCCCGGCGCCCGCGCTGGAACCGCGGACCGCGATCCCGTTCCCGCAACGCGGCCGTCAGCGAGTGCGGCTGCCGCGCCGGTTCCGGCCCGGCCTCGCCATCTTCTTCCTCGCCTTCCGCGTCGCCGTCCAATTCGTTATCCGCCTCGGCCTCGGCCGGCAACACAACCGACTCGCCCGCCAGCATCTCTTCCGCCGCACGGTGCGCCGCGTCGGCTTCCGACTCTTCTTCGTCGTCTTCCGGCATCAGCACTTCCCGCGCCTCGTCGATCGCATCCACTTCTTCGAGTTCGGACGGATCGATATCGGCCGGCAGCTTCGCGAACGAAGCGTCGACATATTCCTCAACCACGGGCGGCGGTTCCGGAGCAGCCGCCGCAACGGGCTCCTCGGCCTGCGCCTCGGGCTCGGCGATCGGCTCAACATCCGCCTCGGGGGCTTCTTCCACCGCGGGCGTCGCCGCCTCGGCTTCTTCGACCTCGGGAGCCTCGGCCTCTTCCGGTTCCGCGACAGGTTCCGGAGCGGGCGCCGGAGCCGGCGCCGGAGCAGCAACCGGGGCGGTCGCCGCGCGGCGGTACTTCGCCAGCGATTCACCCGGCAGCAGGAACACGGGCTCAGCCGGTTCGGGGCTCAAAATGTCGGCCACGCGCGGCGCCTCGAAAGGAGCGTCCGGGGCCACTTCGACCGCCTCGCCCTCCTCGGCCGGCGCAGCCGCCGCATCGGCCGACGCATACTTCGATTCCGGCAGGCCCGATCCGCCCCGGCGGCGGTCACGCCCGCGCCCGCGATCCCGGCCACGCCCACGGTCCCGGCCACGCCCGCGATCCCGGTCCCGGTCGCGATCCCGGAACGGACGCCCTTCCCCGGCCGGCGCCGCCGCGCCTTCCACCACAGGCGGCGGTTCCACCGCTTCGCCCGCTTCCCCCTCCCCGGCTTCCACCGCCGGAGCTTCCGTCACCGGAGCCGCAACCGCCGCCGGGCGGCTCGACCGCACCGGACGGTCGTCGCCGACCTTGTCGAGGTCCTCATGATGATCGTCGGCAAAATCCGAAACGTAAAGGAAGGTGTCCCGTTCGAGCCCAAGGTCCACGAACGCCGACTGCATCCGCGGCGGCACGCGAGTCACGCGGCCCTTATGGATGCTCCCGGCCAGCGAATACTCGTTCGCGCGTTGGAAAAAAATCTCTACGAGGACGTCGTCTTCAAGAATCGCCACCTTTGTTTCGTGACGGTTGGAGGAAATAACTAATTCTTTGCTCATCGCATGCTCTCCTTGGGGAGCAGGCGGCGCGTAGGTCAGCGGAAGTACGCAAAAGCCGACCGCCGGGCGCAATTCGCACACCACGCGCCGCCGGCCAGTCCTGGCTGCCGGGTGGGGGCGTGTGCGGGTTTTGCGTAAGGTCGATAGGCAACAATGTTGTTGTGATTCACCGCCCCTGCCCATCGGGGGAATAGCAGGCCGCGGTTCGCGATCAATTCTTTTGGGTACTGGCGCCGGACGAGCCGCCGCTATCGTTCTCAGTCTGCCGGGACCCCACTACGCGGTAGCGGGCAACGGCGTTAAAAAGGCAAAAATACGGTACTGCCGCCCCCGCCGCTCGCTGCACTTCGGGCAAGCGAACCGGGACGTGAAGACAAAAAGGTGCGGGCGGTGGTACAGCCCGAAGAAGGGGCGCCAACTGCCAGGTCACTGACGGGCGGGATTAAGAAGCCGAACAACGGCTGCGTCATCACTTTGGGGAAAACCTGAATTACGAAAAACGGTACCCGCCGGCCGGGCGTTGCCCGGTATGTCCCGACAGGGCTACCACAAGTGTAGCCGATTCCGGCCGCCGGTGGCGCACCCCGTCTCCAGCCCAATCAATTCCCCTTTTCCGGCTATCCCCAAGCCGCCGCTCCCCCTCCCGCCTTACGCTGCTCCTGTATCTTCCTCGGCGCGCCTGCCTGAGCGCTACCCCCGCAGCCTCTGCGTGAACCACCAAAGGTGACCCTCGCAGTCCTTCGCGCCGTACGACCGGTCGGCCGGTTCAACGACGATCTCCGCCCCCGCCGCCCGCGCCGCGTCGTCGTAGAATATCGCCGAAGAAAGACGGGGCCAGCCCGCCGGTGCCGGTTTCATGCCTCTCTTATACCAATTGCGACAATGGAACCATGACAGCCAAAGGCACGTTCGCCGTCAAGCTCACGCCCGCCGAGGGCGCCGTCACACGCATGACCATCGACAAGGTCTTCTACGGCGACCTCAACGGCACGAGCAAAGGCGAGATGCTCGCCGCCATGACGCCCGTCAAAGGATCGGCAGGCTACGTCGCCATCGAAACCGTCACCGGCGAACTCGCCGGCCGCAAGGGCGCCTTCACGCTCCAGCACTCCGGCACCATGTCCGGCAACAAGCAGGAACTCTCCGTCACCGTCGTGCCGGATTCGGCCACCGGCGATCTCGCCGGCCTCGCCGGCCGCATGGCCATCCGCATCGAAGGCAAAGAACACTTCTACGAGTTCACTTACTCGCTGCCGGCACGCTAGTCAGCAGCGCCACCGCCCGTTCCAGCAACTCGTCCCGCCCCGCCGCGATGCCCGCTTGCGTCGGCTGCATCGGAATCGTTGGCCGGATACCCACGCCGTGGTGCCGTGTGCCGTCGTGCTTGACTACCTTCATTCCCGTCCAGGTCACGTTGAACCCGCCCGGCAGCCCGAAGGGATTCACGTTCCCGTTCGTCCCCGCCGTCGCCTCGCCGATGATCTCGCCGAGCTTGTACGCCTCCACGATCCCCATCGTCGACTCCGCGTAGCTGATCGCCCCGCCATGCGTCAGAAACACCCGCGGCGCCCCGAGATAAGGCTCCTTCGGCTGCAGGCGCCACTCGCCCTGCCGCGTGAACTCCATGTGCCCCGGCCGGTCGATCAATGGCACGTGCCACTGCGCGCTCCGCAACTCGGTTTTCGAAAGATGCGAAAGCCAAGCAGGCGACAGCCGCGGATATCCCCGCAGATCGAACACGATCCCCTTCGCCGCCGCCAGTTTCGGGATCGCCGCCGTGAACTCGGCGTCCGTCGCCCAGGTCAGGTCGACGTACCAGAGCCCGGCCTGCAACTCCCGGATCACCGCGGCCGGCTTCGCGTTGGCCCCAGGCTGCCCCGGCCGCTCCGAACACGGCACCGCGATGTCCCGCGTCTCCGTCGAGCCAAACGCCCGCAGCGTCAGCGTCAGCTTCGCGCCGTACGCGCACTGGATCGACTCCTTCGCCGCCTGCCGCCGCGCCCACTGCGGCGTCGCCGAGGAGATCGCTTCCTCCAACTCGCTCATCCGCCGCGCCGCCGGCGTCCCGTCAATCGCCACGATCTCGTCCCCCGCCTTCCACAAGCCACGCGACGCCGACAACAACAGCCGGTCCTCCACCCACGCCACCTGCAGCGGCACGCTCCCGCGCGCCTGCCCCGCCTGCCAGTAAACATTCCCGTGCCCGTCCTTCAACCGCGCCACCATCCGCCGCAGCGTCCCCTCGAAAGCCGCTCCGCCCCCGTCGGTCGCCGCCCGGCGCAGCGCCGTACCGAGTTCCGCCTCCCAGTCCGCCCCCACCACATCGAAATAAGGATAGAAGTGCCGGAAGATATTCCACGCGATGATCACGGCTCCCAGCCGCGTCCCTCGGTCGGCGGCATCGTAGAGCTCCGCCAGCGGCTTCTCGCCCGGCTTGGCCTCCCCCCGCTTCGCCGTCAGCGGGAATGACGCCGTCAGCCCCGCTCCGACCGGCGCCGTGTGTACCGCCGGCTGGTCCGCGGCGACCAAAGTCGTCGAATAGATGTTCCCCGGCCGCCCCGCCTGCCCGTAGCCGTTGTGCCGGTACCGCACCAGATCCTCCCGGTCCATCGCCGCCAACTCCGGCGCCCGGCCCGCCGCCACCCGCAGCCCCGGCGACACCGGCCGGAAAATCTCCTCGAGCGTCTTTGCCAGATCCTCCGCCCCCTCCGCCTTCCGCGCGCCTTCGATCGCCAACCGGTCCCAGTCGGCCGACCGCGCCGCCACCGAAGGATCAAAGTGCCGCACCAGTCCGTACAACCGCGCAAACGCCTCAAGATTCCGCAGCCCCGCCGCCGTCAATTCCCGCGCCGGTTCCATCGGCAGCTTCGGCAGTTCGCCGGTAATCTCCAGCCCGGCCTCGTCGATCCGCACCGGACCCGAGAACGCCATCACGCCGAAGTTCACCCGCGTCGCGTCCGCGTGCACGAAACCGTTGATCTCGTACCGTTTCCACTCCCCGTTCGTCACGATCGGGAAAGCGCCCATATTTTCAAAGAATCCGATCCCCGACGGCCGGTCCACCCGCAGCCACAACTGCCCCCGGTGCGTCCCCTCCGTCCGCACCATCGCCTGATACCGGATCCTCTTCCCGCGATACGGCGTCGCGTCGATCGACTGCATCAGGTTGCCGAAGTTCTTCGGCGCGGCCGTCAACGGCCCCACCTCGGCGCACCCGCCGCCCTTCGCGCAGCCCTCGCTCACCCACGCCGCCTTGTAGTCCGCGAGTGCCGGCGGCGCGAACCAGCCTTCCAGCGACCCCTTCTCAAAATCCAGATTCGCCTGCGCCGCCAGCGGCAGCGCCACTAAAGCCATATAGAGTTTCATCAACGTGCCTTCCCGATCGAAGCCAACCGGCCCATCTGCCGGTCACTGAGAACCCTATCAAAAACCGCCACCCCTCCGATCGCTCCCGTGAACCCCACCGACCGCGACGTGTGAATCACCCGCCCGATCGTGAACGGCCCGCCCTCACCCGCCCCCGGCGGCGTATACAGATCGTGCGGGAACCAGAACGGATTCGCCCGCAGCGCCACCAGTTCCCGCTTCTCCGCCCCGCCCGCCCGCGTCACCCGGACCTTCGTGTACTCGTAAGTGAGGATCTCCCCATCCCCGCTCTTCTCCCGCTTCCGCGGCTTCTCTTCCGGCGGCCGGAACTCCTTTCCCCACGCCCGCGCCGGCCACTGAAAGAACGGATGCTTCTGCGGATTCTCGATCCAATACTCGGTCGCCTTCCCGTCGATATACGACGTCACCCGGTTGCGCCGGTTGTCGAAGACCATCCCTACCGCCACCCACTCGCCCGGCCGGATCACCTCCGGCGTCACGGAAATGTTTCGCGCGTACTTGTCCCCGAACGACCGCGCCCCGTTCTCCGACACATGCGCCGCCGACGCCCCCGGATTCGCCGCCAGCCCCGCGAAGATCGCGTACTGCCGCCGCCCCGCCTCCACCCGCGTCGTCCCGCCCATGTCCGTCCCCTCGTGCCAGATCCCCCCCAGCGCGTGCGCCCCCGTCTCCCGCTTCACCCAGATGACCATCGAGACCGAGCGCCCCGGCCCCTTCACGTCAATCCGCGAATCGTGCAGCCGCGCCCGCGGCACCAGCAGCACCGGCCGGAACGTCTTGTCCGGCTCGTCCCGGAACACCACCGCCTTGCCGAACGGCCCTTCGTCGATCACCGGAAAATCCGTGTACGCCGCCGCCCGCCCCTCGTTCCAATAGTCGCGGACGTAGTTCACCGCGTCGAGCGTCAGGTCGTGCCGTTCGTTCTTCGCCGTGTGCGCGGCGAACCGCCCGTCCGGCGTGCGCCGCACGAAATCCCACAACGCCGCGAACCCCGGCGTCCGCATCACCACCTGCTGCGCCGGTTGTCCGGCCAGCGTCAACGAAATCAAGGCAAGCGCAATTCGCACGCCTTATTGTACGGGCTTCACGTCCCGGTCCAGCCGCAGAATAAACCCCGTGTCGGTCACCGCCCACATCTGCCCGTTCGGCTTCCGCGCCAGCGCCACGCGCCGCGCCGTCACGCGATAGTCGACGTCCTGCTTCGTCCACAGCACCGAGTTCGACTCGTCCGCCACCGTCGCCTCGCGGAACACCGCCCTCTGCGGAATCGGCAGCGCCCGCAGCCCCGTCGCCTCCACGCCCGCCACCAGCATGTAGCCGTTGTCGCCCATCAGCATGTCGGTCGCCGCGAACGCCTTATCGCGGAAAACGACCGAGCTCTTGCCGTTCTTGAAATCCACCAGCAAAACCTCGGCCGGAATTTCGAACGAATGGAAGTACTCGAGCAGCACCGACGCGCCCATCCCGTCCGGCCGGATCCGCAGGTTGCTCACCGTGCCGAACATCGACGAGACCGACTGCTTCCACGTCTTGCCCGCGTCCCGCGTCTCGAGCACGATCATCATGCCCGGCAACTCCCGCCGCTTCGACACATCCTCGGGCACCATCCAGTCCGGATAAATCGACCGGTCCCGCCGCGGCGGCCGGCTGTTGCCGCCGATCAATCCGTAGTTCCCGCTCAGCCCGACCGCCTGAAAACTCGTGTTCGCCGGCGTCGACTTCACTTCCTGCAGCACCGCCAGCGGCGTCCACGTCTTCCCGCCGTCGTTGGTCTCCCACGCCGTCTTCTCCGCCCCGGCCGCGAACCCGCGCGTCGCCGAAACGAACTGCATTTTCAGAATCGCCCGCGTACCGGAAATCTTCGTCCACACGCGCCCGCCCTCTTCCGTCCGCCACACGCCCCGCGGCGTCGACATCCAGCAGACCGCGTCGGTGTAGCAGGCCAGCGCCAGCGGCTCTTCCTTCAGCTTCACCGGATCCCACGTCTTCCCGCCGTTGGCCGTCACCAGCGCCACCGGCTGCGGGCGCTTGTACTCCGACAGCACCCCCAGCGCGATGCCCCGCTCATTCGAGGGGAACTCGATCGCCCGCAGGTACAAGGACCGCTCGTCCTCGTCGATAAAGTGCGCGACGTTCCATTTCCCCTGGGCGGCCAGTGGAAGCATTGCGGCGAAAACAAGAGGGAGGAGGCGCATCGGTTTCTTCCAGCTCACCCGGCCAGCACGCCTGCGCCGAGAATCTGTTCGATCGACATCGCGCGCTCCACCGCTTCCCGGTCCAACCGCGCCAGCAGCAGCAGGCAACCCACCTGCTCGCCCACCGTCGTCAGCAGTTCCATCTCCTCGCCGGAATACGAGTGCGGCTGCCGGTGCTGCACGTTGATGACGCCCACCACGCGGTTCCGCGCGATCACCGGCGCCGACAAAAACGCTTCGTACGTGTCGGCCTCGAGTTCGGCGAACGACTTGAACCGCGGGTCGTTGAACGCGTCGCGCGATAGCGCCACCAGGCGGCGGTTCCGCGCCACCCAGCCAGTCAAACCCTCTTCGAGCGAGAGGCGAACACGGCCGATCGCCGAGGCCGGCGCCGTGTTCGAGGCACACAGGACGAGCTCCGATCCATCCGTCAGGTAAATGATGCACGAGTCGCACTCGAGGTATTCCACGAGCAGCGACACGATACTTTGCAACACTTGCTGCAGCGACGCTTCGCGCACCATCAGGCGGCTGATTCGCTGAAACAGGTGAAGCTCTTCTTCCAGGCGGGAGATCCGCAGCTCAAAATCACGGACTTTAGGCACCGCCCCCATTATCACAGGGTCGGGGATCGGCTGAAAACAGCTACAATGCAAAATCATGCCGCCCATCGCCGACGTCGTGCGAGCTCTCCGCGCGCCCGACGCCGACGCCGCCAGCTACCTCGATTTCCACCGCCGCCGTTACGAATACCTGATCGGCTTCGTCGACCGCATCCTCCGCGCGCAGACGCCGCGCGCCGGCGAACCGCTCCGGGTCCTCGACGTCGGCATGTCCCACCAGACCCTCCTGATCAACGACCTCTTCCCCCGCGTCGAACTCTCCACCCTCGGCTTCTACGACGAACGCTACGCCAACACCCGCGCCGTCCACACCGAATTCAATCTCAACGGCGCCAGCCCCGACGCCTTCCTCCCGCTGCCCCCCTTCGACCTCATCCTCCTCGCCGAAGTCATCGAGCATCTCTACACCCCGCCCACCCGCGTACTCGCCATGCTCAAGGAACTGCTCCGCCCCGGCGGCGTCCTGCTGATCCAGACGCCCAACCCGGTCAACCTCGCCCGGCGCCTCGCCCTGCTCGCCGGCCGCAGCCCCTTCGAGATCATCCGCGACGAGCCCAACAACCCGGGCCACTACTGCGAGTACACCGTCGAGGACCTGCTCTTCCTCGCCGAAACCACCGGCTTCGACGTGCTCGAGTTCTCCGTCAAAAACTACTTCGGCGAACACAAGCCGCTCTATAACCTCGTCTGCAACCTGCTGCCCGGCCACCTCGCCGAGGGCATCACGATGCTGCTCCGCCGCCCCTACGCGGCTCACTCGTAGCGGAGCGCATCCACCGGATTCACCCGCGTCGCCCGCATCGCCGGCAGCCAGACGGCGACCAGCGCCGTCAGCAACAGCAGCGCCGGCACCGTCGCGAAGACGAGCGGGTCGGTCGCTTCCACGCCGTAGAGGAACGCGCGCAGGAACCGCGCCAGCCCGAACGACGCGCCCGCGCCCAGCGCCACGCCCAGCCCGGCGAACACCATCCCCTGCCGCACCACCATCGCGCGCACCTGCCCGGTCGCCGCCCCCAACGCCAGCCGGATCCCGATCTCCTGCGTCCGCTGCTGCACCGAATAGGCCATCAGCCCGTAGACGCCGATCGCCGCCAGCAGCAGCGCCGCCGCCGCGAATACGCTCATCAGCAGCATGTTGAACCGCTCCCGCGAAGTCGACCGCGCCACGACCTCGTTCATCGTCCGGATGTTCGTCACCGCCAGCCCGCTCGTCTGCCGCAGCTGTTCCTGGATGACCGGGCTCAGCGGCATCGGGTCGCCCGCGGTCCGCACCACCCACGCCAGCGGCGTGATCGCCACATTCAGCGCATTCAGCGCGTCCGGCACCTGCGCGTTCGGCACGTACATGGCGGGCTCGGGGTCGCGGTTCAGTCCGCCGTCGCGCACGTCGCCGACGATGCCGACGATCTGCCGCGGCTGCTCGGTCTCGAGCTCCTTCATGACGCCCTTGCCGATCCAGATCTTCTCGTTCAACGGATCGCCGTTCGGAAAGAACCGCTTCGCCATCGCCTGATTGATAATGACCACCGGCGTCGCCGCCGCCGTGTCCCGCGCGTCGAAAACGCGCCCGCGCACCAGCGGAATCCGGAACACGTCGAAGTAGCCCGGCGCGATCGTCAGCCAGTTCCCGCCCCCGTGAAACGGCGACTTCTCGAGCGGCCGGCCGATCACGCGGAACGGCAGCCCGTAGCCGCCCTCGAGCGGCACGCAGCACGTCGCCGACGCCGCCGCGACGCCCGGAATCGCGCGCAGCCGCTCCGTGCCGTCGCGCACCAGCGTCTCGATCGCCTGCGTCGTCAGGTAGCGGTTTCCGGCCAGCGACATCCGCATCGTTAGCACGTTCTGCGTCTGGTAGCCGGGCTTCACCGCGTTGATCGCCAGCGACGTGCGGATCAGCAGCGCCGCGCCCGTCAGCAGCACCACGGCGAGGGCGACTTCGACGATCACCAGCGCCGACCGCGCCTTGTTCTGCCGGAACCCGGAACCCGACCGCGACCCGGCTTCCTTGAGCGTACTCGCCAGTTCGACGCGCGAGACCTGTAGCGCCGGGAACAGTCCGAACAGCACGCTGGTAAACAGCGCCAGCAGCGCCGCGAACGCCAGCACGCGCCAGTCGAGCGAGACGAGCACCCCGCCCTCGCCCACGCGCGGCAACCCGGCCGTGTTCACCGCGAGCAGCGCGCGGATGCCGCCGTAGCCGAGCGCCGTGCCGAGCACCGCGCCCGCCGCCGAAAGCAGAAAACTCTCGGTGAGCAACTGGCCCACGATGCGCCCGCGCCCGGCGCCCAGCGCGGCGCGGATCGCGATCTCCCGCCGCCGGCCCACCGCGCGCGCCAGCAGCAGGTTCGCCACGTTCGCGCAGGCGATGAGCAGCACCATCGCCACCGCGCCCAGCAGGATCCAAAGCGACGACCGGTATTCGGCCACCAGCGCCTCGTGCAGCGTCCGGACCGTGAAGTATTGATCCGGCTGCAGCGCGTCCGGGTATTTGCGCCGGTACTCACCGGCCGAGAGCTTCAGCCGCGCCTGCGCCTGCTCGAGCGAGACGCCGGCCTTCAGCCGCCCTGAAGCGCCGAAGTAGTGCCCCTGGTCGGCCGAGTTCGGGTCGAGCTGGAACGGCAGCCAGATATCGTTGGCGTCGCCGAAGTCCCGCGTATCGAAGCGGTCGGAGACGACGCCGACGATCGGGTGCGGATCGCCGCCCAGCTGCATCGTTTTCTGCAGCACGTTCGGATCGCGGGCGAAGCGCCGCGTCCAGAGCGCCTCGCTGATCATGACGACGCGGGGCGCCTTCGGCGAATCCTCTTCGGCGGTGAACGTGCGGCCCAGCAGGATCGGGGCGCCGAAGAGCCGGAAGTAATCGGCGGTCACCTGGCCGGCGCGCAACTGCTCAAGCGTGTCGTTGCCGGTCCAGTTGACGGTGCTCTGGCGCGAGGCGCTGACGGCTTCGACGACGTCGGACAGCCCGCGCCAGTGCGCGAACTTGGCCGGCGAAGCGCCGCCGAACGAACCGTCCGGCCCGGCGTTCTCAAAGACGACGATGCGGTCCGGTTCGGGGAACTGGGGCGGCCGGAGCAGGACCGTGTTGACGATCGAGAAGATCGCCGTGTTCGCCCCGATGCCGAGCGCGAGCGCGGCAACGGCGGCGGCCGTGAAGGCCGGGCTCTGGGTAAAGAGCCGCAGCGAGTGGCGGAGGTCCTGGCGGAAGTGTCCCATCGGTTCTCTGTTGCATACGAAGACTGGCAGGAAATGTTTCGACTTTTTTCGCGATCTGGTATTCTCAAGGCTTCCGAGGTACACGCATTTACGCGCGTGTTGAAAAGGGAACCCGGCGAAAATCCGGGACTGCCCCGCAGCGGTAATTGGGAACGAAAGCGGCGAAACACACTGGCCCGACCAAGGCTGGGAAGTGGCCGCAAGTAGGCCGCCCATAAGTCCGAAGACCTGCCTGGGAACAGCCGCAGGGCTGCAATCCACTTGCTCTCGAGGGAGGGGCAGGGCCAATGAGCCAACTATCCATTTCACTCGCCGCGCTACTATGCGCCGCGACCTTACACGCGCAGGAGTCCGTCCGCGGCACTGTGCAAGACCCGCAAGGGAAACCGGTGGACGGAGCCGCGCTGACGCTCTACCGCCCCGGCGCGGCCGCGCCGGCGGCGCTCGGGCGCACGCGCAATGGCGCGTTCACGCTGCCGGCCGGAAGCGCCGGCGACTACTTATTGGAGATCGAGGCCAACGGCTTCCGCACCGCCTCCGTCGCGGTGCGCGCGGGCGCTCCGGCCGACGTGAAGCTCGAACTGGCCGGCGTGCACCAGCGTGTGCTGGTGACGGCGGAAAGCGCGCCGCAGACGATCGATCAGGTGTCGAAGGCCGCGAGCGTGATCGATGCGCGGGAGCTCGCCCAGCGGAACGAGTACACGCTGTTCGAGGCGCTGCGCGACACGCCCGGGCTGCTGGTGCGCAACCTCGGCGGGCCGGGGCAGTTGACCTCGGTGCGCATGCGCGGGCTCCGGGCGGACGCGACGGCGGTGCTGATCGACGGGCTGCGGTTCCGCGACGTCGGCTCGATTTCGGGCGACGCGGCGGCGTACCTTTCGAACCTCAACGTCATCGCGCTCGACCGCGTGGAAGTGCTGCGCGGCTCCGGATCCTCGCTCTACGGCACAAACGCCGTGGGCGGCACGATCAACCTGGTGAGCGACGCGGGCGGCGGCCCGGCGCACGGCGGCCTGCTGGTCGAGGGCGGCGCGCTAGGGTTCCTGCGCGCGCGCGGCACGCTGGCCGGCGGCGTGCGCGACAACCGGCTGACGTACAGCGCGGGGCTGCTGCACCTGAACGTGCTCGACGGCATCGACGGCGACGACGCGACGCGCAGTTCCGGCGCGCAGAGCTTCGTGCGCTGGGGCAAGCTCTCGGGGCGCGTGCTCTTCTCCGACGACTTCGTGCAGTCCAACCTGAGCCCGACGACCTCGGGAATCCCGGCGGCAAACATCCCGGCGACGGTCGTCGTGCCCGCGATCCCGAACGTCACGTTCCTGGCCGGGCGCAACGATCCCGACAGCCGGCGCTCCTCGCGGTTCTGGACCGGCGCGCTGACCTTCCGGCAGACGCTGGCGCCGGCCGCCGAATGGGTGACCAGCTATCAGCGCGTGCACACGAACCGCGTCGGGATGAACGGCCCCGGCGGGCCGGGCTTTCAGCCGGTGACGTCCACCTGGAGCCAGTTCCAGGGCGACATCGACACGGTGGACACGAAGGTGCTGTGGCGGCCGCGCGTCTGGTTCGGCCTCACGGGCGGCTA